>JALYGX010000294.1 GCA_030776905.1 Cyanobacteriota bacterium
ACCAGCTTGGTACGCGAATCCTCAAAAGCCCCTTGGTGCATCTCCGGCAGATGTTCGCGGCAGGCTTCTACCACATCCCCGTCAATGTCTACCATCATTACCTGCTCAACTGTCTTCCAGCGCAGAATTTCCCGGACGGTAGCCCCTTCACCGCCTCCCAAGACGAGGACATTCCGAGGCGCAGAATGGCAAATCATGCCTGGATGTACGAGGGTTTCATGATAGAGAAATTCATCGCCTGTACAGGATTGCCACTTCCCATCCAAAACCAGCCCTTTACCATAAGCACCCGTTTCAACGATGTACATTTCCTGGTAAGCGGTTTTTTTGTAAGCCAAAACTTTTGTTACGCCATGAACATAGATATCCCAGGGTGTGATGTACTCACTGACCCACAAATCAGCATTAACTTTGCTACCAGCCATATAAATTTCCCCTTTCCCTAATTGACACAGATAGCCATTATTACAGAGCAAAGTTAAATTTCTATCTAAACGAATAGATCAGTGAGATAGGAAAAATCCGCCCTGACTGAGAAACGGTTGGGCAGGTTTTGTACAGAAGTTAGTCTTTTAGAGTTGAACGCGATCGCCTTCTACTGCCAGAACCTAAGCCTGAAGGTTCGAGGAGATATCAGTAGCGCCAATGCCATAACCTATGCAGAGCCTCTAATTTTGAGCATCAAATAGCGTCAACATCTTATCGAAAATTTCTTCCCCCGCACGGGTTTGTAGAATCAACTGGACTAATTGAATAAAGGCTAAATCAGGTTCTTTATGGCTCTCAATCAGTTTGCTAGCGGGATAAAATGTCGTATCGTCTGCCCGCAATTCATTGGTTCCTCCAGTTTTCCACCCAGAAATCTGCGGACTCCACGAAACTGATTTTCCGCGCAAAGTAAATTGAAACCACTCAATTTTTCCGTTGCGCAGTTCCAGAAACACGTCAAAATAAGGTTCCCCACCCTGATACCAGACCCTGGTAGTGCCCTCCTCCTTGGCTGGGGTCAATATCCTGCGATCGATTTGTCGTAGGGAAGCGCCCAGTGCTGCAATTTCATCTCGATCCATCGGTGTAACGATTCCGTGCCCAGCTACCTGGTTCATCCAGTAATAATTAATCATGTTGGAGGTGGGCTTGTCGCTAAATATACCTCTATTTGATACTTAGCTATGCCAAGTTGCTCCGGATGTACGTATACAGAGGCTTAGGGCTTGCCGATCTAAATTTAGCTAACCTCACTTAGCTTACTAAACAGATCGGCAAGAACTGTATTAGAAAATAAGAATCCTTCTGGATCACTCAGCCTCAGTCGCCCAACTGTCGGCAGTCTTTGGGAGTTTTGCAGCTCAATGACGGCCTGGTGATGCCCCACAACTTCTACCCAGCCTTGTCGATAGTGGGGTTGTAAAGCTATCCAAATCTGTTCTAAGGTCTTTTCTCCAAATTGCTGAGTTAGCGCGGACAGGCTCAAACCTTCTGCCAGACGTAACCCTAACATTAAAGTTTCCAGCAAAATCTCAGCTTCTGGGGTTTCTGGACAATCCACTACGCCACCCGCCTCAATTAGCTGTTGCACCCAGGCGTAATACTCGCGGCGAGTACGGGGTCTGGTGAATCGACATCCCTGGACATAGCTGGCTGCCCCCATGCCAAAACCATAGTAAGGGCGGTTTTGCCAATAAACTCGGTTGTGACGGCACTGATGACCGGGCAAGGCATAGTTGGAGATTTCATAATGCTCGTAACCAGCACTTGTGAGGATTTCTTGCGCTAGCTCATACATCTTGGCAGCCGTGTCATCCGTCGGTAAGGGCTTTGCACCGGGAGCATACTGCCGTCCAAAAGGGGTAACGGGTTCAACGATCAAGTCATAGCTGGAAATGTGGGTAGGGGCTAGCTTAACAGCTATTTCCAAAGATTCTTGCCACTGTTCTAAGGTTTGGTGAGGTAGCCCAGAAATCAAGTCCAGACTGATGTCGGGAATCTCTACCTGACGGAGTAGTGCAATAGCTGCAAAGATATCAATAGCATTGTGCGATCGCCCACAAACGCTCAACAGTTCATCTTGAAATGCCTGAACCCCCAGGCTAACGCGATTCACTCCGGCATCCTGGTAACCCTTTAGCTGTTCCCTGCTGAATGTTCCGGGGTCCATTTCCATAGAAATCTCAGCCTCGGCACTAATACCAAAGTGCTGATTAAGAGTATCCAGGATACGTCCTAACTGTTCAACCGATAACAGCGAAGGTGTCCCACCACCAAAGAAGACCGTTTGTAAAGAACGTATAGGAGCAGGTGTGGTTTTGATTTCCTGAGACAACACCTCGACATATTGCGCGATCGTGCCTGAGGTGCTTCCCGTTGCTTTGTCTCCTACTACAGAAATCGGGAAGTCACAGTAGTAGCATCGCCGTCGGCAGAAGGGAATATGAACGTAAGCGGAACTCGGAGTTGCCGACTGGACTCCTTTCTCAGATTTTTGCAAGCCATTTAACACGTTCTTTTTATTGACAGACTTCAACTTCGTAAGTGAATTCTTAAAGCTTGATTAATAGTTATTAATTAAATGAGTTTTTTACGTAGTTTTACTGCTATACAAGTGCCAAAGACAAACTCTTTCCGGCAGGAATTGCAGTTATAAGAAGAATAAGGAAGATAATCGCTCTCTAGGGGATACACCACAGACCAGGAAATCAAATTGCTAAAAGCGTTAGGGTATACGAGCAAATTCAAGGATTTATCTCAACCAATCGGCACTGATGAGCCAAATGACGTGAAAGATATAATGAATTTGATTACCGACTATCAGTTTATTGCCTATTGAATTCCTTAAGGAATTTCCACTCAAATTACTTGGATCGGAACGATGCTTGATTTTGTCATTATTCTTTTATTCATCCTAGCAGCAGCAGGTATAGGTTTCGACAGCGTTGAACTCCTGCCGCTCCCCGTGCAAGACCAAGTTACTAATCTAGAGGCTTTACGCTGGGTTACTGCTGGCTTTGCTGCCATTATTGGCTTTGCTGTGGGGTTAGCTGTCCAGGTTGCCTACCGTCGCTTCCAAGCACAAGTCCGCAAAATGCCAATTGAGGTGATTTTGACTAGGGCAGTGGGTTTGGTGCTGGGACTGCTGTTAGCCAACTTGATGCTTGCTCCAATTTTCTTGCTGCCCATCCCCTTGGATTTTGCCTTTATCAAGCCCTTGACAGCGATTTTGGGCAGTGTCATGTTTTCCTTCTTGGGTGTCAGTCTAGCAGATACCCACGGTCGCACCTTCTTACGGCTGATTAACCCCAATAGCTTGGAATCCATTTTGGTAGCAGAAGGTACGCTTAAGCCAGCGTCTAGTAAAGTTTTAGATACTAGCTGCATCATTGATGGTCGCATCGAAGAATTGCTGAATACGGGTTTTATCGATGGGCAAATCCTCGTTTCACAGTTTGTCCTGCAAGAGTTACAGACTTTGGCTGATGCCGCCAACGAGCAGAAGCGAATCCGGGGACGGCGAGGGCTAGATATCCTGAAGCGGATGCAAGAAGCCTTCCCAGATCGTCTGGTCATTCACCCTGCTGATTACGAAGATATTCACACAGTAGACGCTAAACTAGTGCGTTTCACTCAGGAAATTAATGGCACTCTTTTAACCAATGACTACAACCTGAGTAAGGTGGCTAACTTGCAGAAGGTGCCAGTGCTGAATGTCAACGATTTAGCTCAGGCACTACGCCCGATTTATCTACCGGGTGACAGCCTTGACGTGAAAATTCTCAAAGAGGGGAAAGAACCCGCTCAGGGAATTGGCTATCTGGATGATGGCACGATGGTCGTTGTTGAAGAGGGACGCAAGCACTTGGGTGGCGAGCTACGAGTCGTTGTGACATCAGCTTTGCAAACTTCAGCAGGACGAATGATTTTTGCCCGTCCTCAAGCCTCTCTGGTTGTCTGAGGGTGATGTTGATACGGTTTCGATTTGTCTTTGTATAGTCGGGGCGACGTATACGTCGCCCCTACTTTTTATATTCCCGGCAATTACTCCTGCAAAATGGTTTTGGAGACAATCCGGGTCTTCTTGCGATCGGCTTCCGAGAGTTCCTCCCCTTCTTGCAAGCGAGTAGCATTGGTTTGCAACACGGTAGCCGCACCTTTGTCACCCATTTGAATTGCCGTTTTTGCCGCTGTTTGCAGCATCGTTGCCGCACCTGCGCGATCGCCTTGTTGCAATTTCGCCTCAGCAATTTGAGTCTGCCGATACTTCGCCAAAGCCAGGATAGACTTTTGTACATCGGCATTGGGAGCGGGTCGGTAAGCTCCCTGAAACTCTGCTTCTACGGGCACGAGTTCGGAAATTTTGCCTTCTTTGCCCAAAGCGGGGTCATCGTAACGGACTTGTATAGTAGCGATCGCTTGACGACCGATTGGCAGTTGACCGATATAAAGGTTAGCTAAAATCACTCGCTCGGCGTCAGTCATCAAATCTCCTAACCGCACCACGAAGCGCGAGCCTTCTTGTTGTACGGGGAGTTCAATCGTCTCCGGGGCAACTTGCGCCATTGGTTTAAGTTCTGCTAGCCGTACCTTTGGCATCAGATCCAGAAGCAAGTAAGCATTCGTTAGCTGCACGGATTGAGCGCGTTGGAATAGTCTGGCAAACTCGTCTACAGCTTGTTCGGGACGTTCGATATAAGAAAGTGTGCCACCACCAGCATCGGCAATTTTTTCCAAGATGTCTTGGTTCCAGTTAGCGCCAAAGCCTAAGGTATTCAACGTTAATTTATAACTAGGAGCCAGTTCTGCCAATTTCAGGCAGCGCTTGTTGTCACCGTGTTCGTTCTCACCATCCGTGAGCAGAAACACCTGAGACACACTATCTTGTTTGCCCTTGGCGACTTCTTCAATTCCCAGCTTGAGACCTTCATCAATCGCCGTCCCGCCATCAGCAGAGAGCCGTTGGATCTGTCTTTTGATATTGTCTATATCCTCAATGACTTGATTCTTGACAAGAACTTTGGCTCTGTGATCGAAGGCAACTACCGAAAGGCGATCACCTGGGTTAAGGCGATCGACCAGGTTCATCGCTGCCTTTTTCACCGTTTCCAGAGGGCGTCCGTTCATCGAGCCACTGTGATCGAGAACCAGGCATAAATTTAGCGGGACATTACGGTCTTGCCCAGAGGCGATCGCACTAATGGCGATCGACAGCTGACGCTGACTACTCGGTTGATTGGCATCAACATGGGCATCATTTAAGGCAGGGTGCAAACCAACTTTCATCTGATCAAGCTCCTGAGCAAGCAACACATAATAATCGCAACTTTATGCCAATACGCTAGTACTAGCTCATAATGATGGTCAATAACAACAGAATTAATAATTAAAACCGATCACAAGACAAAAGTAGTGAAAACCGCTCAAAGAACTGCCATAGGCAGGTTCTCAAGACACGCTACTATGTTTAAAGATAGCGCCATTACGCAGCCCAAAAAACGCCATGTATACACCCTTTCAGGCTGTTCAGTCTCCCTACTACGGAGATACAGTTTCACGGACACCACCCCCAGATTTGGAATCTCTATTATTACAGGAGCGAATTGTTTATCTGGGAATGCCCTTGTCACCAGGAGTTGCTCAGTTAATCATTGCTCAACTACTGTATTTACAGTCTGAAGACCCAGAGAAGCCAATTAAACTCTACGTCAACTCAGTTGGTGAATACTCTGGCTATGAGACATCAGCCTTTGCCATCTGCGACACCATGAGATACATCAAACCCCCTATTTACACCATTTGTGTGGGTTTTGCCGTGGGAATGGCAGCGATGCTTCTCTCTGCTGGGACAAAAGGTTTCCGAGCTAGCCTACCCAACTCTACGATTGTTCTGCTCCAGACTCAAGGTAGAGCGCAAGGTCAAGCAACAGATATACAAATTCGGGCACAAGAAGTTCTGTCCACGCGAGCCACAATGATCGATATTTTGGCGACCAATACAGGGCAGAGTCGTGAAAAGATTAAGAAAGACATGGATCGCCTCTTCTATATGACTCCGCTAGAGGCAAAAGAATACGGCTTAATCGACCGCGTCCTTGAGAGCGAGAAAAAAGCACCCAGTCTCCTAACTACAGCTACCAAGCCACTTTAATCCAAGTCATCTCGTTCGCGGGCGGACTGACCTATCAACCTTTTAGTTGACCTAACACTCCTCTTTATCAAGTAACAACTGGAGCTTATAAATGCCGATTAGCACCAATATACCTAGTGTTCCCTATCGCTTGCCAGGGGAACAATACAGTAGATGGATTGATATCTACAGTCGCCTTTTTAGAGAGCGAATTCTATTTTTGGGTAGTGAGATCGATGACAGCGTGGCTAACACCATCGTTGCTTATATGCTTTACCTGGATTCAGAAGATCCAGGTAAAGATATTATCCTCTACATCAACTCCCCTGGTGGCGTGATTACTTCAGGAATGTCGATCTACGACACAATGCAGCACATTAAGTCCGATGTTGTCACTATTTGTGTAGGCTTGGCAGCGTCTATGGGTTCGTTCTTGCTGGCGGCTGGGACAAAAGGTAAACGTCTAGCCTTGCCTCACTCGCGGATTATGATCCACCAACCCTCTGGGGGAACACGGGGACAAGCGTCCGATATTGAGATTGAGGCAAGAGAAATCATCCGCATCCGCCATCAACTCAACCAAATCTACTCGGACAACACGGGGCAGACAATTCAGAAGATTGAAAAAGACATGGATCGTGACTTTTTCATGTCAGCTCAGGAAGCGAAGGAATACGGACTGATTGACCGCGTTATTGAAGATAAGGCAGCATAGGAGAGAAATTGAAGTTTTAGATTGGGGCTATGGGTTTTTACCCTTCCCCATCTAAAATCTAAAGTTTCAAGGTTAATGGTGCCCTTTCCAAGGCGTCATGTTCATCAGTCATTTTCCTATAGATGAATCTGGCGGATTGCTATCGTTTGTTGGGTTTAATGAGTGGAGCCTCCACAGCAGAAGTCAAAGCGTCCTATCGACGTTTGGCACGGCGATATCATCCTGATGTCAACTCTGGAGACCAATTTGCACAAGAAAAATTTATTGAGTTGACGGAGGCTTACAAGTATCTCCTTAGTGTTGTTAAGCCGTCTGGGAGCGAGCAGATGTCAACGCCACCTCGGACGGTTACTGCTACAAGTCAGCCTCAGGAGGCTGGGGCAACACAACGTCCCTCGTCAGGAACTAAGGTGACTCGTAAGCAACCTCCCGTTCAAGTCACTCCGCCACTTTCGGACGTTGAGAAACAGCTAAAGTGGGATTCCTACGAGCAACTACAGCAACTACTCAAATATCGACGGTTCGCCAGAGCGATCGCACTGGTTGAGGGTTTATCCCACCGCATTCCTCAAGATCCAGAAGTGCGTCAGTGGCAAGCGATCGCTTATCAAAGTTGGGGGCGTCATCTAGTTAACGAACGCCAACTAGATAAGGCGAGAATTTATTTGAAGAAAGCGCTACGGACTGACCCCCACAACCGCTCTCTGTGGGCAGAAGTAGAACGAGATTTCCGCCGCATCGAGCAGATTTTGTGAAGTTAGTAGTTGTTTTCCGGAGCTTTCATTAAAAATTCCCCATTAAAAATAGTATGTCTCAGCTGGCGATAACCGTCACCGTTAAACTGTTCGCTGCCTACCAAGAAGCTTACGGCTTGGCAGAATTGGTACTAGAATTTCCTCCAGAAACCCCTGTCGTAACTGTTTTAGAAAAACTGGTTAGCGAACATCCAGAGCTTAACCAGTGGCGCAATCTGACTCGATTTGGCATCAACCTGGAGTTTGTAGAGCCAGATACCCTCTTGCGAGATGGTGATGAAGTCGTGCTAATCCCACCCGTCAGCGGCGGCTAAATTAAAATAAACCTGTATTCCTAATTCCCGATTCTCAAAGACCAGGGTTTACTTGTACCAAGCATTTAGAGAATTGGTATTAATCAACACTATCTGTCTTAATACGGATGTCTATCTCCAAGCAGGTAGGAAGTCGCCTGAGGGGATGGTACTTTCTTACCGATAGGACCAATATGAGCAAAAAAGGATTAGATAAGCCAGTGCAGCACGCTGTACTGGTTTTTTTTGTCAGACAGCTTAATAGTTTGTCGCTTTTTAGCTAGAACTTACCATTGAGGAGAGTATCAACCAACAAGTAAATGCAAACAATAATCAGTCCATTTATAAATAGTCCCATGTTAGAACCCTATACTCTTTGCACTCAATAAAGGACACGAATAGTACTTTCCTTGCATTCTAACAGCGAGTCTCCTGCAAGCACCACTAATCGAGATTGCTTCAAATAGGCGCTCTCATCACTGTTCTATTCCTACAGTTAGTCAAAGCTTAAGGCTCACCCCGAAGAGTGCGATCGCAAACTCTTTACCTTGCTTCATCAAAACTTTACAGTAGGTCGCTGTTAGATCACACAAACTAACGGATACAGATAGTAGAGGAAATTATCTATGTGTGTAGCTCTAGTAGTAGATGACGATCCAACACAACAACTGATAATCTCCAAGCTCCTCAAAACGATTGGTCTTAGTGTGATTATTGCTAATGATGGTGTCGAAGCCCTCAGACAAGTTCAATCTTCTTGTCCAGTTCTGGTAATTTTGGACATCTTCATGCCCCGGATGAACGGCTACGAAGTCTGTGAACAGCTTAAATCTAATGAAAAAACCCAGCATCTACCTGTGGTGATGTATTCTGGGCAAGAAAAAGAATTTAGTTTCTCCAAAAGTAGTAAACCTTGTGCTGATGCTTACCTATCTAAGCTCTGCCAACATCAAGAGCTAATCGATACAGTTAATCAGCTTTTGCCAAACTGAGCCTACTTGCTTGGATTGAGTTCAAGTTCCTCAAGTTGGCTGAGTAATGCGATCGCCTCATCACACCAAGCGATAGCATCTGTCTCCATACGAATACCTCGTCGCAGCGTCAGATAGACAAATTTATCCTTCACGGAGAGTTGTTGGGACGGGGAAAAGTATTGTCCCTGGATATCTTGATAAATGGACAGCTTTTTCAGGTGAGTTTCACGGTGACGCCTCAACTCCTCTAGAAGGATTGGGCGAGGAACTAGATACCCGACGAACACTTTCACTAACAACTCGTCTTTTATAGGAGTGGGTTCACAGGGTTGTGTAATCCAGTCCGTTAGCTGCTTTTGTCCCCAGTTCGTCACGCTGAAAAGCTTTTTATCAGGGCGACCCTGTTGAGGGATTGTCTCTGAACTAATCCAGCCTTGCTCTTCGAGTTTTGTGAGTTCTCGATAAATCTGCTGCTGGCTTGCGTTCCAGAAAAAGCCCACAGACCCACCAAATCGCTTACTCAAATCATATCCACTACAAGGTTCCTCAATCAGAGACGCCATCAGCGCGTGAGCTAGAGCCATAAGAAACTACTACTTTACCTATTCAACTAGTTGAGTATAAACTGCTTATTATGGTCAATTAATTGAATACTAAATTAATTGACTATAGTATGAACCTCTTGCCCACCACTCAAGCATTGAAAACTCACTAAATTACGTATTTTTGTAAGTCCTGCATTTATGTAAACAAAGGAGAAGCCTCCAATGGTGTTTGTTTCGGTTACGCGGCTGCGTTTGCGATCGCCTCTTTATATACCATCCTTCTTGTGGAACAATTTGCTGGCAACTTGGCAGATTATCAACACCCCTGGATTTCTGGGCGGCAAGCTTTTAACAGATGCGAAGGCAACGTTTTGGACAATGACGGCTTGGGAGGAACAGGCGGCAATGAAGATATTCCGCAACTCAGGCGCACACCGAAGCGTTATGCCAAGTATTCAACACTGGTGTGATGAAGCTTCCGTCGTTCATTGGCAACAAGAAGATGACAACCTTCCTACATGGGAAGAGGTTCATCGCCGAATGGTGACAGACGGCTTTCCTACCCGATTATCAAAGCCCTCACCTGCTCACCTTGAGCGACATATCCCAGAACCCGTGTCATCGAAAGGACGGCTACTACATCCCCGGATAAAAAACGCCGAGACCTAGAACTTAAGAAATAACTAAACCGGAGGCAGATATTTAAAAAATAAACCCGATAAAAAAAGTCGGGTTTATTTGACGGGTATTTTTACCTGTGTTACTATCATTGCGCTATCGAAGCAAGTAGAGAGACTCTAGTCATGAACCAGGCGACTGAACCCCAAACAACACGAACATCTGCCACGTTTAAAGCTCTGACCTGTAAAGAGTGTGGTGCTGATTACGAACTTCAGGCAATACACGTTTGTGAACTGTGTTTTGGTCCCCTGGAAGTTAGCTACGATTACGATGCCCTGCGACGCCACGTAACTCGCGAGAGCATTCAAGCCGGACCAAATTCAATTTGGCGCTATCGTCCTTTCTTACCCGTTGCCACCGATAACCCCATTGATGTTGGCACTGGCATGACCCCCTTGGTGAAATCAAATCGGTTGGCACGTCGCCTCGGTCTGAAAAATCTCTACATCAAAAACGATGCCGTGAATATGCCCACCCTTAGCTTCAAAGACCGGGTGGTATCAGTTGCCCTAACTAGAGCGAAAGAATTAGGTTTCTCTACAGTGTCCTGCGCCAGCACGGGTAATTTAGCTAATTCTACGGCAGCGATCGCCGCTCATGCAGGCTTAGACTGTTGCGTCTTTATCCCAGCTGACCTGGAAGCGGGTAAAGTTTTAGGAACTCTTATCTACAGCCCCACTGTAATGGCAGTTCAAGGCAATTACGACCAAGTTAACCGTCTGTGTTGCGAAGTCGCAAACACCCACGGCTGGGGATTTGTCAATATCAACTTGCGCCCTTACTACTCCGAAGGCTCAAAAACCCTTGGCTTTGAAGTGGCTGAACAATTAGGCTGGCAGCTACCGGATCACATCGTTGCTCCCTTAGCCTCTGGCTCCCTGTTCACCAAAATCCATAAGGGTTTCCAAGAATTTATTAAAGTGGGTCTAGTTGCTGATAAAGCCGTCCGCTTTAGTGGCGCACAGGCAGACGGTTGCTCACCTATCGCTGAAGCTTTCCGGCAAGAACGCGATTTTGTGACGCCAGTTAAGCCCAGCACAATTGCCAAGTCTATTGCCATTGGCAACCCGGCTGATGGTGTCTATGCCCTAGAGATTGCCCGGAAAACTGGCGGCAATATTGAATCAGTCAGCGATGCAGAAATTATTGAAGGCATGAAGTTGCTGGCGGAAACAGAAGGTATCTTCACAGAAACGGCTGGTGGCACGACGATTGCCGTACTGAAAAAATTAGTGGAAGCTGGAAAAATTGACCCTGACGAGACAACAGTCGTCTATATCACTGGCAACGGTTTGAAGACTCAAGAAGCTGTACAAGGCTACATTGGCGAACCATTGACGATAGAGCCGAAGTTGGATAGTTTTGAGCGGGCATTAGAGCGTTCGCATACTCTTGACCGCCTCGAATGGCAACAAGTCCTCGTTTAACTTTTGATTGTTGTAAAGGAGGCGTTCTCATGCCGGAGAGAGCTGTGAATTAAATAGTTTCACTCCTCAATGCTCTAACAACGAATAATCAACAAGTAACAAGCAATAACTCATCTATGGCTATCAAAGTTCTGATTCCTACTGCTCTGCAAAAATTCACTAACGAGCAAGCGACGATTGAATGCACCGGCAGCAGTGTTGCTGAACTGCTCGACTCTATGGAAAGCAGCTGTCCTGGGATTAAAGCCCGTTTGTGTGATGAGCAGGGCAAGCCGCGTCGCTTTTTGAACTTCTACGTTAACAGCGAAGACATCCGCTTTCTAGAAGGCACAAATACAAGCCTCCAAGATGGAGATGAAGTGAGTATCGTGCCAGCGGTTGCTGGTGGCTAAAGTATCAAGAACAACCCTCGCTAATTTATTCCAACTCGGTAAGACTGGTAGTAATCGGTAGGATTTCCTTTCCTAAATCATTTAACTAGGAAACGAATCCTACCGATTACGTTTTTAAAAGTAAACAGCATTCTTAAAACCAGAGATTAGAACCTAGAGTGTTGGGAAAGGGAGAATTTCTTTTCCTAGCTCGAACGGCTTATAGTTATTCCCATCTTTTCCAGTTACTCAGCTACTTAATGTTAAAAACTATACAAATCATAGATTTTCTCTATAACAGGGACTGCAAGCTAGTCATTTTTCATTTTTAATTCAGGGCGTAGGACGGTATCCTATGCAAAGATTAAAGAAATATACAAATCCCTGAAATTAAGCGATCGCCCAGACATAAAGATAAGGATTCACTCGAACTATGGCAGAAAAAACAAATCCCGATCCAAACACCCAAGACCCTACATCGGGTCCTCCTAATCCAAATGCTGGAGAATCACGGACACCGGATGCCTCTAAAGAGCATGCTCCCAGTACTGATGAACCGCAGGCAACGGATTTTCCCTCGGCTAACGCCCCTGATCCTGAGGCGATGAATCCCGATGTCAACCCCAATGCGGTAGGAGAAAAACCAACCACAGATACAGCCGTCGAGGATACTAATACTCAAACCGACGCTAACGTGCCTGCTCAGTCGGCAGAACAACAAGCCGATGACAAACCTGCTGCAAAAAAGAAGCCATCTGCCAAACCCGCAGGTGATAAGCCAGCCGCTAAACCTGCTGCGGGAGATAAAGCAGCGGCAAAAGCCAAAAAAGAAAAGGCACCCGCAGTTGAAGACAAGCCCTTCAATGAATTTATCGAACAAGAATACCTACCAGCGTTGAAGAAGGCTTTTGCCAAAGAAGGTATCGAGGATGTAGATGTCACCTTCGTTAAGGACAAAATCCAGATTCCTGGTTTAAGTAAAGATGATGCCTGCTGGCAAGTGGCTGGTTCCTGGAAACATGGACAGCGTCAGTTCAACGTTTATTTCCCTGATGAAGACATTAACAAGCAGAAAGCTTTCTCTTGGGCTACCAATGGTGCCAAACCCAGTACCCTGGAATCTTTCATGATTGACGAGCGCAAAGTTACGCTAGATTTGCTCGTCTTTTATACTATTCAACGGCTGAACGCTCAAAAGTGGCTGACGAGAAATTAGGAACTAGCAATTAAGTCCCTAGGCAAAAAAACAAAATTTATGAGTATAGTTGTTAGTTGTTAGGAAAGACGATAGTTGTAAGCTTTTTAGGGTAGCGATTATTGCTGTTGTCTAGCCACGGCTGAATCGGGTTCATCTCACTTTTAAACAACTAACAACTATTTTCGTTGAACGAGTGCTGTCGTCGTTAAAAGTCGAAAAACTGTAAAAATTCCTTGCCGTAATGTAAGGATTTATTGCAGTCAATAAAAAATTATGGCAATGCTAGATGTATCACAGCGTACAATTGCCTGCATAACGTTCACTGGCGGAAACCATCAGAATCCGAGGTAGTTACAAACCCTAATCCTAGCCTAGTGCCGGACAACGGGTTCTACTTAGGAGTACATTAACCCCTACGAGACTCGCAGAACGCTTCGTTAACTTCACCCGATTGCGCAAACGTTAAAACCAGAGAAATTGCTCATGCAGCCTAATGCTCTGCCCCTCCAGCCCTTAGCCTTAGAGCCTGCGATTGACACTCATTTTCTGACGGTACCACCAGATACCCCTCTGCTCGATGTATTGGTACTAATGAGTCAATTTCGCAGTTGTGTGCTGCCTGGTGGCAATTTAGGTAGAGATACTAATGTCACACACCCTGACATCGAAAAAATTTCCTGTGTCGATCAGCAAGGGGAAAAAGTTTTCGATGTTGCTGATACGGCGGGCGGTTGTGTCTTAGTAATGCAAGAGTCTCGACTCATTGGAGTCTTTACAGAGCGGGATATTGTTAAGCTGACGGCTAGCGGTATTTCCTTAGGAAGCGTCAAAATTATTGATGTTGTGAGCCAACCCGCAATTACTCTTCAGCAAGCTTCGGCTCATGACGTTTTCACAGCACTCGGACTATTTCGCCAACATCGGATTCGCCACCTACCGATTGTCGATGAGCAAGAGCGTCCTGTAGGAATTGTTACTCATGACAGCATTCGTAGAGCCTTGCAACCCGTCAATCTCCTGACTCGGCTGCGATATGTAAAAGATGTGATGACGACCCAGGTCATTCACGCTCCCGTAACGGCTTCTGTGCTGAAGTTAGCCAAGCTGATGACAGAAAATCAAGTTAGTTGCGTAGTGATTACCAAGGAGAAGGAACTGGGGACTGGGGAAGAACTTAGAGTCGGGGAGGCAGGGGAAGCAGGAGAGGCAGAGGCAGTAAAAAAGAAATCGTCCCTTGCAAGTTCTATGCCTTTGCTCTGTGATACCCAATGCCTAATCCCAGTTGGCATTGTCACAGAGCGAGACATCGTACAGTTTCAGGCACTGGAACTAGATTTGTCGCGAATGCCAGCTCAAGATGTCATGAGTACCCCGTTATTTTGTCTTCGTCCCTCAGATTCTTTGTGGCTTGCCCATGAAGAGATGCATCGTCGTCAGGTACGACGATTAATTGTCGAGGGAAGCCAAGGGGAATTGGTAGGAATTGTTTCTCAAACCAGTCTCCTGCAAGTACTGAACCCAGCGGATATGTACGGTGTTATTGAAATCTTGCAACAGGCGGTAGAGGAGCGAACATCTGAGCTAAAGAAGACAAACGAGCAGTTGCGTCACGAAATCGTTGAGCGCCAGCGAGCGGAGTTAGAGTTGCAGAATGCGCATGATCAATTAAAAATTCAAGTCGAGGAACGCACGGCTCAACTTAGCCAAGCTAATTCACAGCTTAAGCAAGATATTATTGAGCGCAAGCGGATAGAGGCGGCACTGCGGCAAAGTGAAGCACAATTGAGAAAACAAGCAACCACATTGAAACTTGCCCTAAAGGAACTGCACTCTTTCCAAACGCAGCTAATTCAGACAGAAAAAATGTCATCCTTAGGGCAGTTAGTTGCTGGTGTCGCTCACGAAATTAACAATCCTATTAATTTTGTGTACGGCAATATTGCCTATGCCAGTCAATACATCCAAGACATCATGCAGCTGCTGGAACTTTACAACCAGCACTATCCTCAGCCAGTCAAAGAAATTTTGGAGGAAGTGGAGAAAATTGACCTAAATTTTGTGAAAACTGACCTCCCTAAACTCCTCAATTCAATGAAAGTGGGAGCCGATCGCATCCGTGATTTGGTGCTGTCTTTGCGGAACTTCTCGCGTCTGGATGAAGCAGAGATGAAATCTGTCAATCTTCACGATGGACTAGATAGTACTCTGCTAATTTTGCAAAATCAGTTGAAAGCGTCCGCTGGACGTTCGGAGATTAGTGTTATCAAGGAGTACGGCAATCTGCCACTAGTAGAGTGTTACGCGGGGCAGCTCAACCAGGTATTTATGAATCTTGTGAGCAATGCAATTGATGCATTAGAAGAGTCCAGACTACTGAATGCGCAATTTGTCAGTGGTAATTCTCATTGCCCTGTTCCCTCTCCTTGGATCAGGATTCGCACAGGAATTAAGGAAGCAAACAATGTAGAGCCTACCCCTCAATCCTCACACCTACCTAGGGGAGAGTCACCAACAAATATGTCTCACGCCGTTATCCACATTGCAGACAATGGTTGTGGCATGACGGAAGCTGTGCGTCGCCGTCTGTTTGACCCGTTTTTCACAACAAAATCTGTAGGCAAAGGCACGGGTTTGGGTTTATCGATTAGCTACCAAATCGTCGTGAAAAAACATGGTGGACGAATAGAGTGTATTTCTAGGCCAGGGCAAGGAACAGAATTTATTATTCAAATTCCAATTTGGCAAGGAAGTCATGCCACTGATACGGCTGGATTTTCCATAGCTTAAAGTCTTGTTGTGTCAACACGACAAGAAGAAGTCGCGTAAGCCTTGCTTACGCAACAGCAGAAATGCGATCGCACGTCTTCACTCAACCCAGCATTCGGTTAATCCAATCTTTTTTCAGTAGAGTGGAGGTAATAAGAAAGCAAAAGCTAGCGTTGAGTTTCCAAAACCATGAGTTTATCCCTGAAGCAGCTGACCGTTTATCTGACTTTGCTGGGCTTAGGCAGTGGTGTAGGGGTATTGGGTAGTCGCTATCTCATGGCAGAACAACAGGTGGTACAACCTCCTGAGGCATCTGCTGCGGCTGTATTACAGCCTCTGTCTAGTCAACCATTAGGTCGTTCTCCCGAATCAAACCTCAACTTCATTGCGCAGGCGGTGGAGCGGGTGGGACCTGCTGTCGTAAGAATTGATTCATCGCGTCAAGTAGCATCCCAGAATGTTCCAGAAGCTTTCAAAAATCCCTTCTTCAAACGCTTCTTTGGCAATGAGATGCAACCCCCAGAACAACGGGAACGAGTGGAGAATGGTACGGGTTCGGGATTTATTATCAGCTCAGATGGGCGATTGATTACCAATGCTCATGTTATTTCCGGTGCTGAGTCTGTGAAAGTCACGCTCAAGGATGGACGGACGTTCGACGGTCGAGTGGTAGGCGTAGATTCAGTGACCGACGTGGCGGTGGTTAAAATCAATGCGAATAATTTGCCAACTGCACGCTTGGGAATGGCTGAGAAGTTGATACCAGGGGAATGGGCGATCGCAATTGGTAATCCCTTAGGGCTGGATAACACTGTCACCGTAGGTATTATCAGTGCTTTGGGACGCTCTAGTTCTCAAGTCGGCGTTCCCGAAAAACGAGTCAGCTTTATCCAGACAGATGCAGCAATCAACCCTGGTAATTCTGGTGGTCCTTTATTGAATGCTAAGGGCGAAGTGATTGGGATTAATACGGCTATTCGTGCTGGTGCTCAGGGATTAGGCTTTGCTATCCCGGTGGAAACTGCCCAACGTATCGCCAATCAGCTATTTTCTAAAGGAAAAGTTGACCATCCGTACTTGGGAATTAAGATGGTAACCCTGACAGCGGACTTGAAAAAAGAAATCAATCAGGACAATAATGCTGGCTTCAAAGTGACGCGAGATTCTGGGGTCATTATCGTCAGTATTGCTAAAAATTCACCCGCTCAAGCGGCAGGCATCCAACCTGGAGATATTATTCTCAAAGTCGGCGACAAACCGATTAAAACGGCTGGTGAGGTGCAAGAACAGGTTGAAGCTAGTTCAGTTGGCGGTGCTTTAGAAGTCGAAGTGCTGCGCCAAGATAAAATACAAAGGCTACAAGTGCGCCCAGGAGCTTTCCCTACTCAGGATTCGCAGAAGTAAGTAGGTAGTAGAAACGAGTTTGTTATGGGGCGTTCAATGTGTGATTCAACTATTTTATAATCTTCACCACTTCTACTGTTTCCGAGATTGCAGTGCTTGTTATGCGCGTTTCAAATTAGCTTGCACTGGTCCCGGCAAGTTTGAAAATAGCTAACTGCTTTGCCGTAAGTCAAGACTGCTAAATCAAACTGTCCTCGTTGTTTTCCTATTCCTGATTGATAACAACTACTTCAACATCTTGCCTTAAGCTGAAGTTGTTAGAGAAAAAATGCCCAAAACCGTTGCCCAAATTGGGATAGAACCCTTTTTGAGATACAGCGCTACTGGGTACAATTTTATTTAGAGGTGGACACCCAGCAATTCAAAAGCTTTTTGCTGCAAGGGAGTAGGTTGAGTCACTTTATCAAAAGCACTAGCCGTTTCGAGGCGAGGCTGAATCCGATTTTTGACCACAGTAGCTAAGTCAGCAAGTAAAGATTAGACCTCTTGCAAAAGTCGCGGCTGGGTTACTATGAGAACTGAAATTATGCGAGCACTTACTTTTTTTGTGGTGAGCGCCCCGCTGCATTGATAAATAAAGATTATGAGATATGAGCAAGTTAAACATCTGAAGCCAGCAGAGTTTAAACGGTTCTGGGGTGTCAAACTAGAGACTTATGAGAAAATGGTGGAAATAGTGACGCAGCACAGCCAACAAAAAAAGAAAACTGGAAGACCTGGAAAAGTAAGTCTAGAAGACCAAGTCTTGATGAATGCGAGAGTATTGGCGTGAATATCGCACTTATTTCCATATAGGGCAATCTTGGGGAGTAACAGAGTCCACAGCTTGTCGAATTATTAGGAAAATAGAAAATATTATCAGTCAATCGAGGGTGTTCACTCTGCCCGGAAAGAAGTGCCTTCAAGAATCAGATTCTTCAATCGATAGCGTCGTTATTGATGTAACAGAAACACCTATTGAACGTCCTAAAAAAAACAAAAATACTACTTTAGTGGGAAAAAGAAGAGGCATACCCTTAAATCTCAAGTTTTAGTTAATCAGGTAACTGGGGAAATTATCTGTACGACGCACGGACAAGGAAAAATGGATGATTTTCGATTATTTAAACATAGCCGTCTTCCCTTAAAACCAACAATAAAATGCTTGGCAGATAAAGGCTATCAAGGAATTAAAAAACTTCACGCTAATAGTCAAGTTCCTCAGAAAAAGCCGAGAAAAGGAACCTTGAGTGATGAAGACAAAAAGAGAAATCGGGAGTTAGCGAGACAACGAGTAATTGGGGAACATATTCATCGAAAACTGAAAATATTTAAGATTCTAGCTGACCGTTATAGAAATCGCCGAAAAAGATTTGGTTTAAGGTTTAATCTCATAGCGGGACTTTACAATTACGAACTAAGGCTCGCTCTGCCTGGAATAAGTAATTCTTATGGTTAGCGGGGAGCGATCGCATAATTTCAGTCCTTATAGTACCCCAGCCGCGACTTTTGCAAGAGGTCTACTGTCTATATCTTCCCCATTGACCGTCTATCTGCACAACAGTGTAGGGAAATTTAGCTGAGCACGGTGTTGCCGTTTATTTTCATTCTCGACAACGACCGGATTGCGATCGCTTCCTGGTATCGCTCTTCTGTCACTCTCCGGGAAGGCAATCTCCAGAAGCCTTATCAGTCAATCAATACAAGCTATCCTATTAGAAAAACTTGGTGGCTGTATTTGTTGTTAGAAAAAAATCTGGCGATCAGCTTTGCTGGTGCCGTAGGCAATCGCTTCATATACAAAGGGTCTAGAGTTCAGAAATGGCAAATGTTTTCGGAGAGTGACAGAAGAGGGGTATCATTCATGCGATCGCTCTTTTCGGTTTATGGGTTGTGACTACTGGAGCAGCTCCCCCATCCAACCCTTTGGGAACACTTGGCTATATCTTGCTGTTTGCTATGACTGTAACCTCCTTCAAGCGCCCAGCCGCTTGGTTAGGCAAACGAGGTTGGAAGATTTTGCACACTACAGGAATGCACTTTTTCTGGCTGGGTTTACTGTTTGAATACAGCTTCAAGCTTCCTAAATTAATGCTTATCTATTCCCCCTTTGTCATCTTGTTAGTCTTAGCAATAATGCTGAGGTTAGCCGCGTCAAGAAAGCAGAAGGAATTAGTTGCTTAAAATCCCTTCTATGCACAAAAACCATTTTACCTAAGATTAGAAAGTTCCCCTTTTAGTGAGGAGTACGAAGA
>JALYGX010000295.1 GCA_030776905.1 Cyanobacteriota bacterium
TCCTCAACCACCCAAAAGGCTCTCCAGGCAAGCCGCTTGTATGTACCATCCTGGCAACAATAGCGATTCTCAAAGCAGATGCTTAGCGTGTTGCTGGTTAGCTTCTCCAATTCAGCGAGAGTTGCGGCTTTATCTTCCGGATGAACAAAATCGAGGAAAGGTCTGGTAAGAAGTTCCTCTGTAGTGTGAGAGAGGGTTTTGGCAAACTCTGGATTCACACGCTTGAAGTAGCCATCTAAGCCCACTACACAAAGGAGTTCAGACGACAGTATAAAAAAGGGATCAGCTTCGCGGTAGGCTTGTTCGCGATCGGATGTGGCTGGACTCGATTTCGCTAGCTCCTGGACTTTTTCGGGTTGTGCTATCGCCTTTGTTGTGCTGAAGCTCTTATGTCTGTTCTCTTTAGCGTAAAGCTGTACGTCAGCACAGGCGTGGTCTATCAACTGAGACTTGTTTACACCTACAGTTAGGTTTGTTGAGTTTTTATGTAACTCTAATTGTGCGATCGCTTGCCTGCTCAACGCTACCAGTGCTTCTTGTTGTTGCAAGCTTAACGACCTCGGTACACGATCAATTGCTGACAAGATACCCAAAATTAGCCCTTGAGGCGTAACTAAAGGCGCACCTGCGTAAAATCTAACTTTTTGTTGAGATTTCACCAAATCGTAGCTAGCAAACCGCCGATCTGCTAATGCATCCTCAACCATTAATAGATGAGAATCCCAACCTTCCGGTTGCAGCATTGTTTCGGTACACAAAGCTAAGTAAGAATCCGTTGCTCCTTCTTCTAAACCAACTTGTGACTTCAGCCACCATCGTCTGCCGTCGATCAGGCACAGTAGAGCGATCGGCGTTTGGCAAACGCAAGCTGCCAATCGAGTCAAATCGTCAAAAGCCGCTTCCGGAGCTGAGTTGATGTTTTGATACGGGTATACATCATCAAGGCTAACTGCTCCATTGCCAAATAAAAGCGTCTTCATTACTTGCGTTCCTTTTCTTGCCGAAGCCAGGCTCTAATGTTTTTTAGTTTTAATGGCTCTAATTATTGACTGCCTCATCAACTTAGCTTGTGTAGTAGCTATTGCTTTTGGTAAATCGTAATTTCGATGCTTTGTATTACAAGACTTTGCAAGTACTTAGCGACCAGGCATTGGCTATAATCTTCCATTAATGATTCTTATAGCTTTGTGCTTTTTAAGGACTACAAACTTTTCAGGGGTGAATGTTCATAAGCGCTCACGCTGAGCAACTACCTGTTGATTACATCATCTTAACCAATTTTGGAACGGCTTTCCTGCTGCTGACTGAGGCTTTATAAGTTTAAAAAATCTAAATCATTTTAAAAACTTATGTTACTATCAATAGTCGGACTGAGTCCCAAATTACCTTAAGAAATTCTTTATCAAGCATTTCGTAACTCAGCCTGATGAACCCTTACTAACTAAACACTTTTAGCGGTTTGCTTAGTCAAGATATTAAGAAAATATAAATGAGTAATAAGACTTACCTTACAATAGATCAAGCTGAAACTAGACATTTGTCCGGGGAATCAAAGTATAAAGTATAAATTTTAAATGCGTAAGTTTGGCTGTATATCGTCATTTCAGTTTCTTGAAAAATTGGAAAATATGCCATTACAGAGTCAGCAACCGACCATTCTTGCCGTCGATGACTGTACCTTCATACAAGAACTGATTAAAGAAGTGCTGGCAAAGGACTACAACGTCTTGGTAGCAGATAATGCTGTGGAGGCTCTCTCCATGATTTATCAGCAGCCCATATCGATGTTGTTATTAGATGTGTCTATGCCAGGAGTTGATGGTTTAGAGCTTTGCCGCACACTGCGCAGCTTGCCGCATTTTTCTGAGTTACCGATTATTATGCTCACAGCCAGAGATACAGTTTTTGATAAGGTACAGGGACGATTGGCAGGAGCAACTGAATACCTAACTAAACCATTTGAAATCAAACAACTGCGAGAGGCTTGCAGCAGGCTTGTCAGCTATAAAAGCTCAACAACAGTCCAATAAAGAGCTACGTATACATCGCCTCTAAAATGACACATAGATAACTTTTTTCTGGAAGTCTGTTAGTGCTTTACCCAACTTGGCGGTATTGTTGGCTGGTAATGCCTGTACTCTTAAGTGTTTTTAGCAGTGCGGTAAGTGTCTCTGCCCGTCCAGCTAGTGTGTTTATCCCCCATCTAGATCGCATCCAGAGTAGCCTACCAAAGGGGTTAGTGATGCGTTTACCGAGTGATATCCCCCTCAGCGGTCCTTCGGATATCGAAGAAAGCAAATTGATTGTTCAAAGCTTTCCCTCAGAAACTCCTCAGAGCTTTACCGTTAGTCTTTTCACCTGCGATCGCAGTCCTCTGCCTTGCTTATTGGGCAGCTTTTCCGTCGAGAGCAACATGACAGAAAGTGCCAAGCGAGAATTAGCAAGGCATAAAGCAAAAGGCGATCGCCTAACCTTGGTCAAGAACGTTCCAGGATACCTGCTAGAAGGTCCGCGTCAAAATCCGTCCTATCAATTTTCCACGTTGATGTGGCAGCAGAATGACATGATTTATACCATCAGTTTCCCAGCAACGGAACGGGAGACTATTGTGTTCATGGCGACTTCGATGGCGACTGAACAGCCACTTTACCATCGTGTTTCTCGTTCAATTCCCTCTTTTTGAGCCAAAAATGGGGAAGGCGAAGAGAAATGCCCTTGTCCTTCTTGTCTTGGCACTCAACACTTGTCACTCGTCCCTTAAAACGTCGGTGATGGACTATTGGAAGGTTGTTGTACCGAAGGCTGAGGTGTTGATGAGTTTTCAACAGTAAGGTTGAGTTGATAATCAATTGGCTCAGAGGCATCGGAAACCACCACAAACTCATAAAAGCCAGATTCTGGAAGTTGTCCCGACCAAGTGTGATCGCCTGAATCTTCCAGTAACGTTGTCTTCCTAGTGGGACTATAAATCGACAGCAACACTTTTTTGTCTGTATCAAGCTTTACCGTCATCGCCTGACCTGCCGAAAGACTGGCAATAAAAGCTTTGCCTTCTCCAGGCTTCAGGCGACCACTGACTTGTTTATTAACCGCACTGGGGGCGAAGGCAATTTGCTCAAACGCCTCTCCGGTTTTCACAGCATTGAGGGTATCAACCACGATCGCTTGCCATACCTGACCGATCGGCTTGTTAATAAACTCCTTACCTCGCTCTTGAGGAAACTTGTTAAAGAATTTGGCATCTGCTAGGTCATAAAGAGAGCGACTACTCAGACGTAGCTGATTGGCTTCGGCTTTGGCGCGAGTCAAGTCAGCTTGCCCGTAGCTTCCTAGCTGCTGGCGTGCTGCTGCACTCCAATTTATCTGCTCTAACTTGGTCAGCAAATCAGCTGCGATCGCATCCCATTGCTGTCGTAACTGAACATCCTCTGCTCCAGTCCCCAACGTGCGTCTCCGTCGTTCGGGGTACTGAGTCCAAAATGCCTCATTCACCAAGTTAATGTAAAAGTTATAGTCAATGCCCAGATTCAGGCGACGCTGCCGCAGGGTTTCCTTACGCTCTCGCTCTTGGGCCGAAAACTGTTCTGCTGGCTGGGGTTCGGGGTCATTGGTTGGCGCAACCGCTGAACCATCGATAGCTTGCGGCTTAACGTTGTTAGATTTGAGCTGAGAGCGTATCCACCAATTACCACCCAACCAACCCACACCAGCAGCAACCGTAATTGATACAAAAATTAGCAAAATCTTCCCAAACAAACCTGAGGACGGTTTAGCCGTTGAATTGGGCGATGGCGTTCTGGCAGTTGGGGGAGAGGGCGGGGATACAGGAACGGTAGCCTCAGTTCTTGGTAAGGGAGGTTGAGTAGGTGGGTAAGCAACGGGCGGGGGCTGATGCGTTAGCGCTTGCAGCACGTCACGAGCACGGGGAAAGCGATCGCTAGGTCTAGGTGCGAGCATTTTATCAAGGATGCTCCCCAATCTAGAACTGAGGTTGACCTCTCGCCGCCAGTTCCACTCAAGCGTGTGCTGATCCACTAACTGGTGTGGTTCTTTCCCTGTCAGCAACACAAATACCGTTGCAGCAAGGGCGTACAAGTCACTGTGAGGAGCAACACTTCCACTATGCATCTGTTCTTGGGGAGCATAACCCGCCTTGCCTAAGCGAGTAGGCATCGCCGGAAGTGCCGCAGCCGGTGACGCCATGAACTGGGAGGCAACACTTGCTGCGACTTGCTTAACACCACCAAAGTCAATTAGTACTGGCAGTCCATCCGTAGTGCGCAAAATCAGATTATCTGGAGAGATATCGCGATGAATCACGCCTAAAGAGTGGATGTACTCCAAAACTGGGAGAATTTGGAGCATCAATTGAGTCACTTCAACTTCGTTAAACCGCAATCCTTGGCGCTTACGAGCATCTAGTAAAGCATGGTAAGTTTGCCCCTCTACAAAATCTTGTACTAAAAATAAAAATCCTTTGTCCTCTTGTTTAACCCGAAATAACTCTCGAAACTGAGGAATTTGAGGGTGTTGCAGCTTGTAGAGCACACCAGCTTCCCGCTCAAATAATTCTTCACCTTTTTGTAAGGCGTAAGTGCCTTGGACTTGCGGGGCAAATTCCTTTAAAACACAAGGCTCATTAAACCGATGGAAGTCTTCTGCTAAATAGGTGCGTCCAAAGCCGCCTTGGCCCAACTGACGAACAATACGGTATCTAGCCCCTAAGACAAGTCCCGGATACACGCCTTGACTCATTGGCAGAGCCAGCTTTTCCCCACAGTGGAGACAAAAGCGACCACCTGGGGGATTTTCGTGTCCTTTGCTGCAATACTGGGGAGTCATGCTGAAGTCAGGAGCCAGAGGGCAGAATTAATTCTCGATCATTCATACTCTATCCTTCCGTTTCAGGGTAATTGCTTCTTTTTTAAGGTAGCCGAGTTTCACCGCAGCACATCCTCGGCGATCGCATACCACTCCGCTCGTAAAGCGGCATCTTCTGAGCCAGTAGTGAGCTGACGCCCCTTTAACTCTGGATGTCTGGCATAAAATTTTTGATTCACTTGGTCATTAAACGATGCTTCGCTAATTCCTAAGGCTTGACGGCGTCTCAAAAGTTTTTCCGTTCGGGTTGCTTCTGAGGAATTAGCACTTGTAATAGGTGAGGTAGGAGGCAATCGCTTTACCAAAGTCCCTAAGTTGACAGAACGAATCACAGAATTCATCACTGCCCAACCTGCCCAGCCTGTTACTAAAACTAAGCCCGTCCTCACACTAACCTTGAGCATCAAAGACCCAAGTTTACTGAGAAACAGGGAAGGTTTCTTGATGACTGGATTATTTGGCGGCGGTACAACTAACTTGTT
>JALYGX010000296.1 GCA_030776905.1 Cyanobacteriota bacterium
CCTGGAAAGTATGTGAAGTTGGAAGAAACCCTCAAAGGCTTCAAGATGATTCTGTCTGGGGAACTGGACGAGCTGCCGGAACAGGCGTTCTACCTAGTCGGCAATATTGAAGAAGCGATGGCTAAAGGCGAGAAGATGAAGTCAGCTAGCTAGTCCTTAGTCCTTGTGTTCAGGGTTCATCGCCAATGAACTATGAACCCTGAACAATGAAATCATCAACGATAACCCATAACAACTAACAAATGACCTTAACTGTTCGTGTAGTTGCTCCAGACAAAACGGTCTGGGATTCCCAGGCGGAGGAAGTAATTTTACCTAGCACCACGGGTCAGCTAGGTATTTTGAGCGGTCACGCTCCTTTGTTGTCAGCTCTAGACACGGGTGTAATGCGAGTTCGTCCTGGCAAAGACTGGGTAGCGATCGCTTTAATGGGTGGATTTGCCGAAGTTGAAAACAACGAAGTGACGATTCTCGTCAATGGTGCCGAGCGGGGTGACAAGATTGATAAAGAAGCGGCGCGTACTGCTTATACAGAAGCAGAAACCCGTTTCAATCAAGTTCAAAACTCTGAAAATCGTCAGGAGAAAATCCAAGCGACTCAAGCCTTAAAACGAGCACGCGCTCGGTTTCAAGCGGCTGGTGGCATGGTGTAGAAAATAAAAAGGCAAAAGAGAAGAAATAAGTACTCTCTTTTGCCTTTAGCCTTTTAAATTTCGTGTTAATTAGGCGCTGCCAGTAAACGTCACTTCTGGGAACTTCGACTGCGCCTCAGCCATGGGACGACGCCTGCCTTCTTCTTGCCAGTAGTTAATCACTTCCGTTGCTTTGTTGAGCAACTCAACGCGATCGGTTTCTGCAATCCAGTGCTTGGCTTCTAACTCATTTTTTAGCTGTTCCCAGGCATCTGCACGGGGCCAGAAGAAATAAGAGGTAAGAGGGCTAGTACCTTTGCCGACAACTTGATCGACGGCTAATGCTACGTTCTCATCCAACCAGAGAACTTTTAAAATAAACTTCGACAATCACACCTCCACAGATAGCCAAAGCTTTCTGTAATTACTGTACAATTCTTAAGTTTAACGCACGGTTTAAACACCTGCTCAAGATATAGCACGGCTAGCCGAATTTTAGCGGTAATTTATAAAGTGAAGATAGATGACAAGCTTGCTTACTCCGGGACGGCGATTGTTGTTTTCGACATTGATGGCGTCGTGCGTGATGTTGGTGGGTCTTATCGACGGGCACTCGCAGATACGGTAGAGCATTTTACCGAAGGCGCTTATCGACCGTCTGGGATAGAAATTGATTTACTCAAATCAGAAGGGATTTGGAATAACGATTGGGAGGGGTCACAGGAGCTAGTTTATCGCTACTTCGAGGCTCAGGGACAGACGCGATCGCAAATCGCCCTCGACTATGACACCCTTGTTGCCTTTTTCCAATCTCGCTACCGAGGCACAGACCCGGAAAATTGGAATGGGTATATCTGCACCGAACCGTTACTGCTAGAGCCTCGCTATCTAGAGAGTTTGACCTCAGCAGGAATTCCTTGGGGCTTTTTTAGCGGTGCGACACGGGGTTCGGCTAACTATGTTTTAGAAAGACGCCTTGGTCTTCAGACACCAGTACTCATTGCGATGGAAGATGCTCCGGGTAAGCCTGACCCTACGGGTTTATTGGCAACCGTTGAACAGCTAGAGCAACAGTATCGAGTTGAGGTTGAGGTGCCGATTATCTACGTGGGAGATACGGTGGCTGATATGTACACGGTTGAGAAAGCGAAAGCTCTTCACCCCGGACGGAGTTGGATTGGTGTTGGCGTTCTGCCGCCTCACGTTCAGGAGACTCCCGAACGCCGTAGCGCTTATGAGGAGCTTCTTAAAGAGGCTGGTGCTGCTGTGGTTTTCAGTAACGTTCAGCAATTGACCCCAGAGCAGATTCAGCAATTGGTTAGCTAGGGAATGGGTAGTTCTCAGTAGGGGTACGCTACTCAGTTGCGGTGCTTCCTGGTTCTTCTAAGCTTCTAAGATAGTCTCTGTGTTTCGCCCAAACTGAACGCAAGTATTCCAGTACGGGCGTTGCATACTCAAACTTTTCGCACTCTTGTTTAATCCACAACCCGATTTGCCACAAGTCTTCGAGGTTGGTGCTTTTGTGAATTATGGCAACGACTGCCTCAATCCACATGGCAAGTTTTCGGTAACTGATGAATTGCCCTCCTTTGTCGCAGCGATGCACAAATAGAACATAAGCCCAACGTTCGGCGCGTACAATCATCGACTTGGGAATGCCGAGGAATTTGGCAATTAGGTCGAGGGTGATGGGAAATGAGTTTGGTTTAATGCGGCGAAATAAGATGGTCACGATCGTTTTATTTGATTAGAAGTTACGAAGAGATCCCCCCAACCTCCCTTTTTCAGGAGGGCTAAGATTCCGATTCCCCTTTTTTCAAGGGGGGCTAGGGGGGATCGAATGTGTTGCATCAAAACGTTAACTGGGCTGAATTGTCTCCTAGCTTTCCACCTCTGCGGGGACATCGAAGAGGACTTCAAATTCGGCGGCTGGCATGAAGCGGTTCAGGCATCTGAGATGGTCTTGGGCATCGGCGCGGTTGTGGAATCTCGCAACGGTGTAACGTCG
>JALYGX010000297.1 GCA_030776905.1 Cyanobacteriota bacterium
TGACGTTAAATATGTAAACTTCATGGCGTTCTCTGAGGTAAACAGCAAATACATCAGCATTCCCTTTGTACGACCGTTTTGTGTTTTTCCAATTACTACTACAGGTTAAGAATTTAAAATGGTCGCCCAGAAACTGCGCGGTTTTACACTGAACGCGAATGAAAATATTCTTGTCTTCAACCACAAGATCGTATCGTTGGTTATCCCCAAAGGGAGTTAGTACTACTAAATCCGCCATCAGGAACAGGGCAATGATCTGGGCAGTACTTTTTTCCCCTATCGCTTTGGGATTGTAGCTAGGTAATCCTCTAATAGCAGGAGTTGGTTGCGATTGAGCTAATCTTTGCTCTCTCGCCTCACGAGTAAGTTTTCCTGTTGCAATAGCTCCCCTTTTTCTTAACTGCTGTTTCACCTCTTCTGGCAACTCAATGTCTTTAACCCAGCCATGAACAGTTCCTACAGACTTGTTCAGCTTTGCAGCAATGACCTTGATTGATTCGCCACTACGACGCATTTCTCTTGCCTGTTCTCGTAAAACCATGATTTTAAACCAGCGACAATATAAAAATATTATTATGGTCGCTAGTTCAAGTAAAGACCCTGTTCTGTAATTGAACTTCACTAGCCTATCGAAGGATTGAGAGGTCGAGGTGGGATTTGAACCCACGAGCAAAATATCACTTTTGCAGACTGACGCCTTCAACCACTTGGCTACTCGACCTCGTTCATCAATCTGATAGCCCCAACGGGACTCGAACCCGTATTGCCTGCTTGAAAGACAGGTGAATTAGCCCTTATTCGATGGAGCCATTGGGTGGGAGAAGGAAGATTTAAACTTCCATAATTGCTGTTGAGCGAGGCTGACCAGACTTGAACTGGCGACCCTTCCCTCGACAGGGGAGCGCTCTGACCAACTGAGCTACAGCCTCATGACTCAAGCAGCAATTTCCACCGTTTATAGGTCTTGATTTCGGGTAGCGTAGCAGGTTTTCACCCTCAGCTCTTTTAAGAAGAGGACATCAACTGTTTTTAAGAACAGGTTGAGAAAATCCTGTAATATCAGTTGAGCTACGCTTCCCTTCAAGACATCTGTGCCTATGGCTTTCAGCACAGATTGATGAAATAAATAGGTGCTTTCTTATTCAGTTTTCAAGGTTCAGTAACAGACTTGGAAGATTTAGAGAAAAAAACGACGTTCTAGGTGATATATCTGTCCGATATTGTGATAGCGAACGTTGGTTTCTATTTGATTAATGTGTGCAGATGACCGTTGTTCTTGCTCTCCATCCAGTTTCCTGAAAGGAGGCTGGTTTGGTCTTCTATTTGGCTCTATTCGCGGTCTGAATTGACCGGAGAGTCGAATGAATAGTAAGAACATGATTCTTGGAGTTAGGAGTTTTAGGCTCCTTCCTTTGCTTCACTACAGACATACTACATAATTACTACAAAAGATGTCAAGGGTTTTGGAAAACTTTTTTTTGAGAGCTAGAATGTCTTGCTAGAAGAGGGATTGGGGGAAATTATAGGGTTGTAGTCTTCTTTTCTTCTTTTAAGAGTGCGGGCGGGTTTATATAAGTTGCTCTTTACAGTTGAGGTATTTTCGGTGAAACCCGCCCCTACAGTTTTATTGAGAAGGAAAGGCTGGTGGCGATCGCATCTGCATCAAAACCTACGAAAAACAACACTCTTCCCCTAATTCACCCCAAGGGAAAGTAAAGGTAGCACCGCAGTACTACCTCTACAAACGTTCAATTAACTAGGATTGGCTTACCTTGTTTAAGGAAGGCAACGAGTCTGAATTTGAGACTCTTCCCAAAGCTTGATGAGGAAGAATTCAACGGCGTAACTCATTGATGTTACAAAGACGCCTTCAGCTCCATCTGTATTGGATGTCATCCAGCTTCCCTGGAGACTGACTTCGACATATTCTGCATCGCAAAGAGAAAGAGCGATCGCATCTTCTCCTTCCTGCTGCCGTTCCAGATGACGCAACTGCGGCAAGTCTGTTGGCAGTAGAAACGAGGCAGTGCTGGGTTCGACGCAGAGACTTGTACCTGCTCTCAGCGCGAGAATCACTCGTGCCGCGACCCAATCCTCAAGAGGTTGAGCCAGACGCTCCAGGTAGAAGCCATTTTCGGTATATGTGAGTTTCAGCATCAGCTATGTTTCTCCTGCTACTCCAGGTTTACTTGCTGTTCGCGCCAGAACTGTTCCGCAAAGGTAACAGCCGGGTGCATCGGTGCTTTGGGCGTAGTGCGTAACGTCATTCCCGCTTGGTGGGGAGTGCGATCGCCTTTTCGGCTGTTGCACTGCTCGCAGGCTATAACTACGTTGTCCCAAGAGTGTTTTCCGCCTTTTGAACGGGGAATAACGTGATCGAGCGTTAACTGTTTAGTGCTACCGCAGTATTGGCAAGCGTGCTTGTCCCGTCTTAACACTTCCCGACGATTGACTGGAGGAACTTTCCAAACCCGTTCTGTATCAGCCATCGTCAGGCGAATTTGTTCCGGCACTAAAAGCACCAAACTTGGCGAATGTACGCTGTAGCCTTTGCCACCAAAATCTAGCGGTTCGGCTTTCCCCATTACGAGGAGAGCGATCGCTCGCTTGATGTTGACCCGACTGACTGGAAGGTAGTTCTTGGAGAACACCACCACTGATTGTCTTAACACTTCAGTTGCGCTCGTCACGGTTTGACTCCTCATACAAAAACCCCCACTTCTTTTAGTTAGGAGCGGGGGCTGGAAAAACTTTTGGGCTTTTCGTCCTATGTTGGTACGGCGCTATGCAAGCCTGTACCTCCCGCTGCGTTTATGTTGTTGTGGAAAGACGCTATCTCGTCCCGCTTTGCTATCGACTGCCGCTAAATCTCCGGCGTTTTTATTAAAGTAATTTCTAATCTCTGCTGTATGCAGTTCTATTGAACTAGGGCTGCCCTCATACAAAAATTCCACCGACATTCCTGTAGATTGCCAACCTCGGAGGCTAGCAGCGGCAGGACATGGGGTGGAGAGAGATAGATGAAGGCTCACAGAAGGTAATTTATTGAAGATGGATTTTAATGCTGACTTTTAAATACTACACTGGTATTACAAACCTGTCCACATATTTGGAGAAAAAAATCATGATGCGTACACTCGCCCGGACTGCAACTACTGATATGGAAGTCACTAGCATCCGTTTGGAGAGAGACCTCAAAGAAAAGCTCAAAGAACTCTCTGGCAATCAGGGATATCAAGCTCTGATTCGAGATGTCCTGTGGAACTACGTACAGCAAAAATCAGGCGATTATCGACCCGAATTTTCTGCATCCGATATTCGAGCCAGCATAGAAGCTACGGCGCAGCAAGAAGAGCGTTGCGTACTCACGGGCAAGTTTATTCGACCTCACGAGCCGATGTTATTGGGATTGACAACAACCGGGGATATGGTTCCTCTAAGTGTGGAGAGTTTATCGGACAATTAGCATTGCCGCGAATAGACACTGTGTAGGGGCACCTCAACAAGTGCCCCATAAGCTATTAAACTTTCATTCTTGGTTGTGAACTTGCATTCGCAGAGGGCTGTCTTCTCTGCCGACTTATGCAGTGAAACCTTACCTCATCAAAAAAGCCCGCTTGCACGGGCCTTCTATCAATTATTCCTCTCAAAGCGACTTAAAGAAAACGCCTTTACTGAATTACAGCCGCTGAAGGTAAAATCAATTTGGGCGCAGGGCTTGTCTTTCGACCATTTGCCTCTACATCCTGAGGTGCATCCTTGAGTAACGCCTCCCGAATCATTCGTGCGATCGCTCTTTGCGCTATACCACCAGCAATCTTTTGCCCCATACGCTGAGTTTCCGGCTTTAGCAATAGCTGGGGAATCATCGGCACCAGTTGCACTGGGTCAAAACCGGGAGTAGCTTTCAACATTTCCCAAATCCGCTTGATATGCTCCGCACTCTGAGCCTCTTCTACCGTCGTTGCTGGCATCTTTTTGTCTGCCAACCCAAGGCGTTCGCGCAGAGAATAAGTAACATTATCAAACGCCCGACGCCCATAGGCATCTACAGCCTTAACAATTTCCTCCACCAACTGTTCGCGGATAAAAGCACCGCGTTCTGAGAAGAGAAACTCCAGCGTTTGATTCAACACTTGGTTGAGGTCGTAATCCGCGTTACTACCAGCATTGCGCAACAAATTTTCCAGACGGTTCCAGCGGAACTTGCCATCCTTGAACAGCAAATCCTTCAAAGAAGCGCGTAATTGCGGTGAAGGGTCAGTTAACAGGCGCTTGGCTACGTAAGGATAAGCCTTACTCAGCACCTTAAAGTCAGGATCGACATTAATAGCAATCCCTTCTAACGTCACCAAGGAGCGAATAATCAGCGCGTAGTAGGCAGGCACTCGGAACGGATACTCGTACATCAACGCTGATAACTGGTCGGTAATGCTCTTGAAGTTGAGTTCCGCTACACTAGCTCCCAAGGCGTTGTTAAATACATTCCCTAAAGCCGGAATAATCGGAGTTAAGTCTGTATCCGGTGTCAAAAACTCCAGCTTCACATAGTCATGTGCCAAACCTGCGAAGTCACGGTTTACCAAATGGACGACCGCTTCAATCAGACCATAGCGTTGATAAGGCTTAACTTCGCTCATCATGCCAAAGTCAATGTAGGCAAGCTTGCCATCTGTCGTCGCTAACAAGTTGCCGGGATGAGGGTCAGCGTGGAAGAATCCATGCTCTAGCAACTGCCGCAACGAACACTGCACCCCAACTTCAATCAAGTACTTGGCATCGCCGCCTTGAGCTGTAATCGCCTCCATCTGTGTCAGCTTCGTGCCATTAATCCACTCCATCGTCAGGACGCGACGCCCCGTGTATTCCCAATAAATTCGCGGAACATAAACATCCGGGAGGTGACCGTAAAGCTCGGCAAAGCGCTCCGCATTCCGTCCTTCCTGGGTGTAGTCCATTTCCTCAAAGATGCGGGTGGCAAATTCATCCATGATTGCCACTAAGTCGCTACGCACCTGCTTGAAGTTGCTTTGCACCCATTGCGCAAGCCCTCGGAGAATATAGACATCCAGAGCAACGCGCTGGGCAAGTCCGGGTCGCTGTACCTTTACGGCTACGGTTTCGCCAGTTTTGAGCTTACCTTTGTAGACTTGTCCAAGGGAGGCAGCCGCTACAGGTTTGTCGGTGAGTTCGGCGTAAACTTCGTCTGGGCGACCGCCTAATTCTTCTTCTATAAATTGATAAGCCACTTCATTGGGAAATGGTGGCAGTTGGTCTTGCAGCAATGCCAACTCTTCCAAGAAAATCGGTGGCACTAAGTCGGGTCGCGTTGAGAGTGCCTGTCCTACCTTAATGTAGGCTGGTCCTAAATTTGTTAATATTTCCCGTAGCTGAATCGCTCGACGCCGTTGATTTTCATCACTTTTTCCCCGAACCCGATCCCACCAGATTCCTAGGGCAAAGGAGATAGACGGCAATGTAATGCCTAAGATTCGCCCTAAGACTTGTAGCGGTGCCTTACGGTATCGAGTGTTAATCGCAACGGGATCGTAGTGCAGCGCTTGTGTATGCCGTACATCTGGCTTATCTAGTAACGCTGACTCGGCTACTGGCGTCGGACTTAACTCATACTCAACTCTTATCGGTTCAACTGGTACTTGCACCAATAGCTGCTTTTCCACCACAGCTTTTGAGTCTATTTCGGGGGAGGCTGGGGAAACTGTTTTAAGATTCATATTTATTAAGGACCGACAGGAGCGACTCTGTAAAGTATTGTAACAACAAGGATTGGACTTACTACGAAACTCAGTTGATCATGGCTGGGGTTGCCTCAGTAGATTCAATGGCTTTAGCTTGGCAAAAAGACCTCACGTTCGACTTGAGAGTAAATCTAAACTGAGTTTGGTAACAACAATAAGCCAGTTCAGCTCAACTCGGCGTATCATCTGCTGTTATTTCCTTATCAGTATTTATCTCGCTCATCATTAATTGCCTCTTCCTCACGGTGAACTTTACCACCTGCTATCCCAATTTTGGATTTTCTACCTTAAATAAGATAAGCAGGAAACCTCATCCGCGATGATGGTAATCTCCGACCTTACTAGGGGTCAGGAGCTAGGGGCTGGAGACGAGGGCAAGAGAAAGGAAACTAGCTCCTCCACGTCGTTATAGTGAATTCATCCGCGAGCTACTCTAACTCCTAGCCCCTAGATCTTAGTCTCCTTAGTCCCTAACTCTTAGCCTCTAATCGCTATGCTGCTTTCTTTGCGGATTCAAAACTTTGCTTTGATTGACCAGTTGGAACTAGAATTTGGTGCTGGTCTAAATGTCTTGACTGGCGAAACTGGCGCTGGCAAGTCGATTATTCTGGATGCGATTGATGTCGTTTTGGGTGGGAAAGTCAGCAGTCGGCTGATTCGCACTGGCACGGAACGCGCTCTCATAGAAGCCACATTCCGGGCAAATGCGGCGTTGATTGCTTGGTTGAGCGAGCAGGAAATTGACTTGCTCGATGAGGTAGATTTGGTTTGTAGTCGGGAGATTGCGGCAAATCAGGGAAGCCTCCGGACGCGATCGCGAGTTAATGGTGTCTTGGTCAATCGACAACTGATGGAACGACTACGCGATCGCTTAGTGGAAATCACAGCTCAAGGTCAAACCGTACAGCTAATAGCACCCGCACTTCAAAGGGGATTACTTGACCTTTACGGCGGTTCGCCCGTACTCCAGCAGCGAGATCTTGTCGCGTCAGCCTATATCGCTTGCCAGGAGGCGTCGAAAGCACTGGAGAAACGGCGACAGTCCGAACAACAACGCTTACAACGGCTCGACTGGCTGGAGTATCAAACCCAGGAACTGAGTGCTGCTAATTTGACGGATGCTGATGAACTCGAACGACTCGAACAAGAACGCCAGCGTCTAAGTCATGTCGTAGATCTACAACAGCAGAGTTACCAGGTTTATCAAGCACTTTACCAAAATGACAGCGCGGCGGCTTGTGCCGATTTATTAGCAGACGCAGAAGCCACACTGATGGATATGGTGCAATATGATAACCAACTGCAACCTTTGCTGGAGCTAGTTAGTGCAGCGTCAACACAGGTGGTAGAAGCAAGTCATCAAATTAATGCCTATGGAGATGGATTAGAAACCGATCCAGAACGTCTACAAGAAGTGGAGGATCGGATACAGGCACTCAAACAAATTTGCCGCAAATATGGACCCACTCTGGCAGAAGCGATCGCTCACTACGAAAAACTCCAGACAGAACTGGCAGAACTCAGTGGTGAAGGGCAATCTCTAGAAGAGCTGGAACGAACTTACGCTTTAGGTCAGGCAACCTTGACAGAAGCCTGTACGAAGTTAACTCAGTTGCGTCGTACGGCGGCGGAAGAATTGGAAAGACGCTTGATAGCTGAACTGAAGCCTCTGGCGATGGAAAAAGTGCAGTTTCAGGTGGGGATCGCACCAATCGCTCCCACCGCCGCCGGTAGTGACCAAGTGACCTTTTACTTTAGTCCCAACCCCGGAGAACCGCTGCAACCCCTTGCGGCTACGGCATCGGGTGGGGAGATGAGCCGCTTTTTACTAGCCCTGAAAGCGTGTTTCTCAACTACCACCGACACTTGGGGAACCTTAATCTTTGATGAAATTGACGTGGGAGTTTCGGGTCGTGTCGCGCAGGCGATCGCCGAACGACTTCACCAACTCAGCCAACAACACCAAGTCCTCTGTGTCACCCACCAGCCCCTAATTGCAGCAATGGCAGACCGACACTTCCGAGTGGATAAACAGGTAATCGACCAACCGCTTTTACTCCACCCGGACAAACAACTATTGAATAAACGTAATGGGAAAGGAACGCCAGGATATGACAACCCAAACCCTGAGTCTGAATCTCCTGAAATCCGCACCGTCGTCCGCGTTAGCCTCCTTGACAATCACTCCCACCGCCGCGAGGAAATCGCACAACTGGCTGGAGGACAATCCGCTCAAGAAGCCATGACATTTGCCGAGTCCCTACTGACAAAAGCGCGTCACTGGCGTCAAAATTGAGTTGAAGAGCGACCGAACCGATTAGATGGGATTTTAATTCTATTTCCCTCTAAATCGGGCTTGGCGTCCCTTTCCTGGCTCTAGTCCCTCATTTTCTTACACGCCCAGAGTCTAATAGTCTAGAATTGGCTCACTGGGCACAATAAATATTAGTGGTAAATCTATAAAATACTTTTAAGTGTGCCAGACAATGTTCTCTGCCCCCGAAAAGAGATATGACAGCTGCATCTTCCCGTTGGTCTGCTTTGGATGACAACGAAACGCTCACCATTGATGTCTCCGCCAATGGTGAAGACCAGAATGTGCAAGAGCAACAGCAATCAAAGGCTGGTGCATTAGCGACCACAAAGGGAACTTTTTCAACCTTTCTCGCTCCCCTAAACCAGGAAAATTTTAAACAAGTCGCCAAGGATGTCGAGAACAAGCTTCATGTGGTCAATCAGACCCTGTCGATGCTGGACAATATGCTCGACAGCCAAGGGTTTGATGCCATACTGGACGAGATGTTGCGCTCCATCACTTTAAAGACAGGGGAACTCCTAGGCGCTGATAAAACGACGATTTTTTTGAAGGATGAAGACAGAAACCAACTGTGGTCTATCGTTGCGCAAGACCAAGGTGGAGGTTCTTTAGAAATTCGTATTCCCGCCGATCATGGCAGTATAGCGGCTGAGGTAGCGACAACCAAGGAAGTCATTAATATTCCCTACGATTTATTTGACGACCCGCACCGTTCGGCTGGAGCGAAAGAACAATACGAAAGAACTGGATACCGTACCTACACGATGTTGGCTTTGCCCCTGTTGAATGAACAGGGAGACTTAGTTGCTGTTGTCCAACTCCTCAATAAATTAAAGTTTCCCCATAATCCAGACGCTCTTCTAGAGCAGCGCATTGACCAGAGCGGCTTCACCAAAGAAGATGAGCGAGTATTTGAGGAATTCGCCCCTTCAATTCAGATCATTCTGGAGTCCTCTCAGTCGTTGCGGCGGGCAACCCAACGACAACGAGCTGCTCAAGCTCTAATTGCTGCAACGAGTTCTCTCAGCAAAAGTAGCTTAGATCTAGAAGAAACCCTTAAAAAGGTCATGGACGAAGCGAAGCAGCTAATGAGTGCCGATCGCAGTACACTATGGCTAATTGACCATGATCGCAACGATCTGTGGACCAAACTTCCGATTAATGGCACGTTAAAAGAAATACGCCTGCCGATGGATGCGAACTCCTTCGC
>JALYGX010000298.1 GCA_030776905.1 Cyanobacteriota bacterium
TCCATCAGCAGCAGTCCTAGTTCCTAAGACCGATAGCATTCTGATTCCCTCCGCTCTTATGTTGATTGCAGCGTTACCATCTCTATCGTGGTGAGTGCCGCAGTTATGACAATTCCACGCCCTAACATCTAATGGCAATTCACCTATTTGATAATGGCAATTTGAGCAGAGTTTTGAGCTAGGAAACCACCTATCAATTTCTACGAGTATCTTTCCAACTCTATCGAGCTTATACCCTAAGAAATTAACAAACATTCCCCAGCCGACATCAGATATTGCTTTGGCTAGTTTATGATTCCGATAGCGAAGCGTTAGCGAGTCTTCGAGCGTCACCATGCCTTTGACATGAAGATTCTCTACTACGATGACTTGGTTGTCGTCAACTAACTTCCGTGAAAGTTTATGTAGAAAATCTTGCCTAACATTGCTTACCCGTTCGTGAACCCTAGCCACTAAAATTCTCGCTTTGTCTCTTGACTTACTTCCTTTCTGTTTTCTAGATAGCTTTCGTTGCTTACGCTTGAGATTGCGCCCGTGTTTAGCTAAATGCCTAGGATTGGCAAACTTAGAGGTTTTGATGCCATCGTTGACAATAGCGAACTCTCCCAACCCTAGGTCGATTCCGGCTACCTTCCCTTCACTGCTAGGTAAAGGATAATCACCTTCTAGTTCAGTCAAGATAGATGCGTAGTATTTACCCGAAGGATTTACGCTAACTGTAACTGTCTTAATTGTTCCCTCAACTGGTCTATGTAGCTTTGCCTTAACAGTGCCTACTCGACCAGGAAACTTAAGAGAATTGTTTACTACCTTGACTGACTGAGGATATTGAATTGACTGCCTACCTTTTTTTGATTTAAATCGAGGGTATTTAGCTCTACCTTGAAAGAAGTTTTTGTAGGCAGTCACAAGATTCAATGTAGTAGCCTGAAATACCTGAGAATAGCACTCAGATAACCAATTCGTCTCCTCTTGTTGCTTGAGACTTGGAAGGAGTTTGTTCAATGCGATTTGTGTCAGTCCTTTACCCGTTTCTTTGTATGTTTCAATACACAAGTTTAGGGCATAGTTCCACCACCATCTACTACAACCAAAGTGTTGTGCTAGTATTTCCTGCTGTTCAATAGTGGGATACAGTCTGACTTTGATTGCTAGATGTCGCATTGTTTTCCTCCTTCCTTATCATTATAGGTTTTTCTGATAAGACAGGTAGGCGTCAAGTCTTGATTCGCTATCATCCCCCAGTGCCTAGCGGCTCAGGGGGATTTCTCGCTTACATTTTGTTAAGTCTCCCTTCCGGCGCATCTTTACCAATCGGAATCCTCAGTTCCAGAGCTTTAGTGAAGTGTCAACCGTAATTTTACTGAAAGGGGTTCTCAGACACTCTCTGACAATTCCGTGGCTTCTCGGTCGAAAAGTCTCTGGCAAAAGTGAACAATAAGGGATTCAAAGTCACTTTGGCAACTACCGACGCAACAGCGTCCTTGGCGAAGGGTTCTGGGGGAAATCCTGTGCAGTATCAAAACGTTAGAGACAAGCTAGCTAAATCAGCTATTGAAGCTGTGCGATTCAATTCTGAGCCAAGAAAATGGTCGGTTGAGCAGAAGACTAGGGTGATGCTGGGAGTAGCATCAGTGATTCTAGTTAGTCTCAATGCACTGTTTTACTGGAGCTTTGTCAACCAAAAAGAAACATCAGATCGGGTCAATCAAAGCCGGAAAATTCTCCAGAAGCTTGAAGGTGTCCTTTCCTCTGTCAAGGATGCTGAAACAGGTCAACGGGGTTACTTGCTCACAGGGCGAAAGTCTTACTTAGACCCTTATGAGCTTGCAATAAAGACAATCAATCAGCAAATTGTAGAACTAAAGACATCATTGATAGCTGAGCCTGACCAACAGCAGCAGATTAAAATTCTTGAACCTCTGGTTAGACAGAAGTTGGCTGAACTCCAGGAAACCGTAGACCTGAAGAAAAATCAAGCTTCAGAAGCGGCGTTACAGGTAGTTCTAACCAATCAAGGAAAAAATTTCATGGATCAGATCCGAATGGTGATCCAGCAGATGCAAGTCAAGCAAAATGAGCAATTACAAAATTGGTTAAAGGCGAAAGACGAGCAAGCTTTTGCAGGACAGTGGATATTCTTGTTTGGCATGGTTCTGAACTTATTCGGGTTTTATCTGGTATACCACGCCATCCAACAGGAGACTAGCGAGCGCAGGCAAGCCGAAGCCTCATTTAAACAGCTCAATCTAGAGCTAGAATCCAGGGTGCAGGAGCGCACAGCCGAACTGGAAGAAGCAAATGCCAATTTGTCGTATTCTAATCGGGAGCTAGAGCAGTTTGCCTACGTGGCTTCCCACGATTTGCAAGAACCTCTGCGGGCGGTCAATAGCTATGCACAGCTTCTATCCCGAAAATACCAAGGCAACCTCGATGCCAAAGCGGATAAGTACCTTGGCTACATTATGGAGGGAGCCACTCGGATGCAGCAGCTAATCAGCGACCTGCTGGAGTTTTCACGGGTGGGAACGCGGGCTAAAGCTTTGCAGCCAACTGACTGCGAAATTGTGCTGCGTCAGGTTTTGGATAATTTAAAAATTGCGATCATCGAAAGCCGAACAAGAGTAACTCACGATCCTCTACCAACGGTAATGGGAGATGAAATACAACTGATTCAGTTGTTGCAAAATCTGATTGGCAACGCGATTAAGTTTCGCTGTGAGGAATCACCACAGGTGCATATCTCGACCGAGCAAACCCAAAACGAATGGGTCTTTTCTATTCGGGATAATGGTATCGGTATGGAGGCAGAGTACTTCGATCGCATCTTCACAATTTTCCAGCGCCTGCATAGTAAGAGTGAGTATCCTGGCACGGGTATTGGTCTTGCCGTTTGTAAGAAAATCGTGGAGCGTCATGGCGGACGCATTTGGGTGGAGTCAACACCAGGAGTAGGCTCGGCATTTTACTTTACTATCCCCGCACGAGGTAAGGAAACCCTATGAATTTTGGCACTCCGATTAGAGCTGTTGAGATTCTGCTCGTAGAAGACTCTGCCAGCGATGCAGATTTAACTGAAGAAGCGCTCGGTGAGGGCAAGGTACTCAATCACTTGCACTGGGTTCAAGATGGAGTCGAAGCTCTAGCCTTCCTCCATCGGCAGGGAAAATATAGTGATGCCCGCCGTCCCGATTTGATTTTGCTTGACCTCAACTTGCCCAAAAAAGATGGTCGCGAGGTTTTGGCTCAAATTAAGGCGGACCCCAACCTCAAGCTTATTCCCGTTGTGATTCTTACCACCTCAGCGGCTGAACGAGATATTCTCAGAACTTACCAATTAAACGCGAACTGTTACGTTACCAAACCCATTGACTTGGAGCAATTCATCTCGGTAGTGAAGTTAATTGAGGAATTTTGGCTAGCCTTGGTTAAACTTCCTTCGGAGTAGGTTGCAATGAACAGTGTGCCCCTTAAAATTCTTCTGGTAGAAGATAATCCGGCTGATGCTGACCTGCTGCAAGAATTTCTCGACGAATCTGACGAGACGCAGTGGTCGCTGGTTCATGTCGAACGGCTGAAAGAAGCGCTCCAAGTCTTGAGTGAAGACGAGTTTGATGTAATTCTTTTAGACCTTTCACTACCCGACAAGCAGGGATTGTCTACGGTTACCCAAACCCATGAGGCTGCACCTGATTTGCCAATTTTGGTACTCACTGGGCTTAATGATCGCGTCATCGCCTTGGAAGCATTACGACAGGGAGCGCAAGACTATCTAGTCAAGGGCAAGATTGATAGTAATTTACTCGTTCGAGCCATTCACCATGCGATCGAACGGGCACAAACTTTGAAGAAGTTGCGCCACAGTGAGGAGCAGTTGCAACGGCTCAATGAAGAACTAGAACGCCGAGTCGAAGAGCAAACCGATGAACTCAGGCAAAAAAATTACTTTCTGCAATGTGAAATTATCGAGCGTCAGCGATTAGAAGAAGAACTTCGTAACGCTCTAGCTAAGGAAAAGGAACTCAGCGACCTCAAATCTAGTATTATTTCAGTGGTTTCCCACGAGTATCGTACCCCACTAGCGACTATCCTCTCTTCTTCAGAATTACTCGAACACTACAGTCATAAATGGTCTGAGGATAAAAGGCAGCTTCATTTCCATCGCATCCAAAGCTCGGTTCACCATCTAACTCAATTGGTTAGTGATGTGCTGGCAATCAGCAAAGCTGAGGCGGGAAAACTAGAGTTTCGTCCATCCCCTTTAGATTTGGTGGCATTATGTCAAGAACTAGTGGAAGAATTACAATCCACATTAAACAATCAGCACAGCATCACCTTTAAGACTCAAGGTATATGCCGTTCAGCTTGTTTGGATGAAAAACTACTGCGGCAAGTTCTGACCAATTTGCTCTCGAATGCCATTAAGTACTCGCCCGAAGGAGGCGACATTCAAGTAAACCTTGTTTGGCAGCAAGATAGCGCAACACTATATATCCAAGATGGAGGCATTGGCATTCCAAAAGAAGACCAAGCCCAGTTGTTCGAGGCTTTCTACCGCAGCAGTAATGTTGGGACGATCGCTGGAACGGGTTTGGGGTTAGCCATTGTCAAACGATGTGTAGACCTTCACGATGGTGAGATTGCTGTAAAAAGTGAAGTAGGAGTCGGGACAACGTTTACGATTACACTGCCGCTTGATATCTGTGACCAAAAGTGAAGCGATCGCCCAACTGAAAACCTCAATCCTCGCGGCTGAGACTTTAGGTGAACTGTATGCCCTGATGGAAGATTACTCCTATCAGGAGTTTCTAGAGGTTTACAACGAGTTGACACCAACGCAGCAGGCAGCACTTGATGAAATTTGCGATCGCGACACCAATCTGCAAATCACTGCCATCAACACAGCTAAAAGAGCTGAGGCACTGGGGAAACTAAGCAACACAAGTCGGTAATCTCCTGCCAGGAAGACAGTAAATTCCAAAATTCTCCTACCACTTAAGCTAGTGAAGTGTCAACATAGGGTAAGGAAGCAGAACAGCGAAAGGCTTTTCTAGAGCCAACTTTGTCAATTAATTCTGAGACACGTTAACATTAGTTAATAAAGAAGCTTATTCGATGTCCTCGCATCCTAAGTCTTAGGAGGAAATTACGTAGTGAATAAAAAGTGGAGAAACGCAGGGTTGTATGCACTGCTAGCCATAGTAGTCATCGCTTTAGCCACAGCATTTTTAGACAAACCATCTCAAAGCCGGGAGAGCTGGAAGTACAGTAAGCTCATCCAGGAAGTTCAAGGCGGCAAAATCGAGACGGTTAAGCTCAGCGCCGACCGCACCAGAGCCTTAGTCACAGCTCAAGATGGCAAACAAGTCTTGGTCAACTTGCCTAATGACCCACAACTGATTAGCATCCTGTCCAGCAATGGCGTAGATATCTCAGTACTGCCTCAGAGCGATGATAGCTTCTGGTTCAGAGCGTTAAGCAGCCTCTTCTTCCCAATCTTACTGCTGGTCGGATTGTTCTTCCTGCTGCGTCGCGCCCAAAGCGGCCCTGGATCTCAGGCAATGAACTTTGGTAAGTCCAAAGCTAGAGTGCAAATGGAGCCACAAACCCAGGTAACGTTTGGGGATGTTGCTGGCATTGAACAAGCCAAGCTAGAGCTGAACGAAGTCGTTGATTTCCTCAAAAATGCTGACCGCTTCACCGCCATCGGAGCGAAGATTCCTAAAGGCGTGCTGTTAGTTGGCCCTCCAGGAACGGGTAAAACCTTACTTGCTCGTGCTGTTGCGGGTGAAGCGGGTGTTCCCTTCTTCTCCATCTCTGGTTCAGAATTCGTTGAAATGTTTGTGGGCGTTGGTGCCTCCCGCGTCCGCGACTTATTTGAGCAAGCTAAAACTAATGCTCCCTGTATCGTGTTTATCGATGAAATTGATGCCGTGGGGCGTCAACGGGGTGCAGGATTAGGCGGTGGCAACGATGAGCGCGAACAAACCCTCAACCAGTTGCTGACTGAAATGGATGGTTTCGAGGGCAATACTGGCATCATCATTATTGCTGCCACGAACCGCCCAGACGTTTTGGATGCTGCTCTCCTGCGTCCCGGTCGTTTTGACCGTCAGGTGGTTGTAGATCGTCCTGACTACGCCGGACGTTTGGAAATTCTCAATGTCCACGCACGGGGTAAGACTCTAGCGAAGGATGTCGATTTAGAAAAGATTGCGCGTCGTACTCCCGGTTTCACAGGTGCAGACTTGTCTAACCTGTTGAACGAAGCGGCAATTTTAGCAGCGCGTCGTAACCTCACTGAAATCTCAATGGATGAGGTCAATGATGCGATCGATCGCGTATTGGCAGGTCCTGAGAAGAAAGACCGAGTGATGAGCGAAAAGCGCAAAACACTGGTTGCCTATCACGAAGCAGGTCACGCCTTGGTTGGTGCGTTGATGCCAGATTACGACCCCGTGCAGAAAATCAGCATTATCCCTCGCGGTCGTGCAGGTGGTCTAACTTGGTTCACTCCCAGCGAAGACCGGATGGATTCAGGTCTGTACTCGCGCTCTTACCTGCAAAACCAAATGGCAGTAGCGTTGGGTGGTCGCCTTGCTGAAGAAATTATCTTCGGTGAGGAAGAAGTGACAACTGGTGCATCGAATGACTTGCAACAGGTTACCCGTGTTGCCCGTCAGATGGTAACTCGCTTCGGAATGAGCGATCGCCTCGGTCCCGTAGCTCTGGGACGCCAGAATGGCAATATGTTCTTGGGTCGGGAAATTGCTTCTGACCGGGATTTCTCAGACTCCACCGCAGCAGCGATCGATTCTGAAGTTCGTAAACTCGTTGATGAAGCCTACCGTCGCGCTAAAGATGTGTTGGTCAGCAACAAGCACGTCCTTGACAAATTGGCAGAAATGCTGATTGAGAAGGAAACGGTAGATGCTGACGAACTGCAAGAAGTGTTAGCGAATAACGATGTCAAGATGGCAGCGATCGCATAACGTTCGTCGCCTCATGAGAGAGTTGGCAGTAGGGACAAAGTCTAGAAGTTACTTATTTAAGATTCAACACTCTCCTTACCCAACTCCTCCTTCGACACTAAAGTTAGAGCAATTTTTAGAATATTCCTAACTTTTTTAATGAAATAATTTTTAGGGTAGCGTACTCAGACGCTGCCCTTTTTTATTAGATGGTTGTATGTAGCGCTTTTGAATGGAGTGCAATACAGCACCAATGTTTAAATTCAGTCTGACGGTGGGTGTTTTTGCCATAAATCTTTACTAAAAAGGAAATTGTAGTAACAATCAGAATAATAAGTCTAATGAGCGTGACTCCCCAGCTAGGATTGGTATGTATTACAGCGTCTAAAGAGATACGCTATCGTACTGTCACGCGCAAGCGATTGTTGCAGCTTTCAGAGATTGAGCAAGAGGAAATTCTGCGGAACTTATATAAAGAAAATCTCCAGCGCTTGAACCAAGCAATCGATTATTGCCTTGCGAATAACATCAAGCTTTACCGAATTACTTCTAATCTTTTTCCCTTTGCGGATACTGAATTGGGGGAAAGGGTTTTGAGTGAGTTGGATGAGGAAATACTTCAGACAGGTAAGCGTGCCGTTGCGGCAGGTATCCGAATAGTAGTGCATCCTGATCAGTTCGTTGTCTTGAGTTCTGATAGTCCGGAAGTCATCGCCAATAGCATTAAAATTCTCGCCTATCACGGGATGGTGATGGACAAGCTAGGATTACCGCGATCGCCTTGGGCAATGATTGAGATTCATGGGGGAAAAAGCGATCGCTCTGAGCGATTAGTTGAAGTCATTGGCAACCTACCCGAAGCCATTCGCTCCCGACTTGCCCTGGAAAATGACGAATACGCCTATAGTGCCGAGGAAATTTTAGCGGTTTGCCGTCAAGCGGGGGTGCCGATGGTATTTGACGCCCATCATCACATTGTTCATGAAAAGTTGGACAGCCACGACGACCCAAGCGTTGCTGAAATACTGGCAGCAGCAGCTACCACATGGCCCGTACGAGAATGGCAGCTAGTCCATATTTCCAATGGACGCGAGGCATTTAATGATCGAGAGCATAGTGACTTGATTACGGTTATGCCGAGTTCCTACCGCGATGCGCCTTGGATTGAGATTGAAGCGAAACATAAGGAGGAAGCGATCGCTAAATTGCGACAAGAGTGGCTTCCGACTCTGCAACCCGCACTGATATCCGTGAATTAATGCTGACAAATCAAATATTGTAGTTTCCCTGTCACCTGCGAGGGATTTAAATCCCTGGCTAATAGCTAAAGTCCATTTCAATGGACTAAAAACCCGTAAAATCTTCTATTCATTTAGTCCTCTTAAGAGGACTTGGACTATTAGCCAGGGAATTTATTCCTTGGCGGGTGAGTGGGTACGTGAAAAATCTCTGTCTACTTTTCTTCCTCCTCATCATCTGATTGCAATAGGTCAGTTGCCTTGCTGCCTAGTAGACCGAAGATGGCACCAATGCCCATGTTCCAGGTAGTATTGCAGGTTTCAAACACACGATTCTGTTGGGGAGATAGGTTGTCTTTTGCAGCAAGCCAGAAGGATGCTCCACCAGAGAGGAGGGTGAAGCAGATAACGGTAAAAAAGATTTCTTGGAAGGCAGGGGTGACGTTGAAGTTTTTCATAAGATTTGGACTCTGAATGAGTTCCTGATGTTGACTCTTCCAGCATCTTTGAAAGTCCTTTAAGCATGGTCAAAGCTAATGTTCGGCTTGTTGTCAGACTTGTCAGATTTGTCAGAATTGAGTGAAGACGATTCTGGTTGAGCTATGGCAAGGCGATCGCTTCAGGCATCTTTACAAAGTATTCAAGCTATCAAGAAAGCTCTGAAGCGAAAGAAATGGTCACAAACCTATATCGCTGGTGCAGTGGGTTGCTCTCGCCAAACGATTTGGAGTTTGTTGCAGGGCAATCCAACGGGCTGTGATGTGTTTATGGAAGTTTGCGCTCAGTTGGGATTGAACTGGGAAGAGATTGCAAAGCCAGAATTGTCAGAACCGGAGCAGAACGATAGTCAAGATATTGATGCGCTGGTGCGGGATGTGCGATCGCGTGCCCACGCTGACACCGAATACATTGAACGAATAGGAACAATGCGGATGTTGCGGGTCAATCATCCCGTGCCTGTAACAGACATCTATGTTGACCTCAATATCTTGAAGCAGGTGAGCAGCGATTTCTCCTTTTCCGATTGGCGCAAGGCATCTGAGTTCGACTGGCGCAGCTTTGACCGTTGGGGACTAGGACAGGTTGAGCAGGAGCAAGTACCTGCGATTGAGAAGATACAGGACTGCCGCAAGTTAATGGTGTTAGGTAAGCCAGGGTCTGGAAAGACAACATTGCTTAAGGCTCTGGCTACTGCCTGCATTGAGGGGAAGTTAGCGTGGGACGAGCCGGACTATGTCCCGGTGTTCATCACCCTGCGAGAGTTTGCAGAGGATGCAGCGG
>JALYGX010000299.1 GCA_030776905.1 Cyanobacteriota bacterium
AATTAAGTTGCTAATCTCTGTAGATGGAGTACCAGTCAGCAAGCAAATTAGGGTTGCCCCCAAACCATAGAGGTCGGATGCCTCACTCAACTGCCGATTAAATAGCTGCTCGGGTGCCATAAACCCAATCGTGCCTTTGGCGACGCTACTTACAGCCACTTCACTATCACCAATCCTCGCCAAGCCGAAATCTACTAGGAAAACATTGATCTTGTCATCTACCAAGATATTTTCCGGTTTGAGATCTCGATGACTAATGACAGGAATGCGATTTTGCAGGTAAACCAAAATGGAAAGCAAAGAAACTGCAATTTGCTTTATTTCATCTGGGTCAAAACTGCGGGGTACGACGAGAGAAGGTGCCCTTTTATATTCCTGCACTAGGCAAAAGCCCTGTGAGGTTTGAAAAGACCCTAAGTAGCGAGGGATACCGGGATGATTTAGTCCTCGCAAAACTTGGATTTCGCGCTCGATGGTATCGTAGTCTGACCAATTAGTGCCACGTTTCGCAAATTGAAATTGCTTAATAACAACGGGTTGCCCCCCCATTTTCCCCTTAGCCAGGGAGGAGGCTGAAGGCAGAGGAATAGCAAGATAGGTCACTCTCCCACCGGCGCGATTGTGACCTAACTCTCTAACGACCCTGAAACCGTGGCTGGATAAATCTGGAAAATTGCTCATGAGTGTGAGGAGGAAGGCATGTCTTCGGCGAATTGCCCTATTCTTCAGGAAATTCTACCTCTTCTCCAGAAGACTTGGTTCGGAGAACGAGAACGGACACAAGCTCTGCGATCGCGTATTCTATCGCACAGCCATGTGTTGCATTTATCCACGATACCGCTTTCCTCAAAAGATGAGGGCGATCGCTTATCAATTGGTTAATACCAGTTGAATTCTGTTGTACCAGGACGATTCGGGCAGGGCAAAGCAGAAAAGGAGCAATTTATTCCTTTCCTCTAATCTGAAAATAGGTGTTAGGGGTTAGGTTGTAGGTGGTAGGGGAGAGGGATTTTCATCACAACGTTAGTGAGCAACTGTTCATGGACATCTAACTGAATTAGCGCAATCTCGGCTACGCCTCAACGGGTGTTCGATAATCACTCTCTTCTTCAACACTCAGAGGTGGGGTATCTTGATTCGTAATCAAACGCGCCCCACGCTTACGGGTGAAGTAGTTCCAGCCCCACTGAATCAGCACAAGCAGCTTGTTGTCAAACTCAATCAAATAGAAGATGTGGATAAAAATCCAGGCAAGCCAAGCCGGGAAGCCGGAAAACTTGATAAAGCCTAGGTCTACAACTGCCGCATTGCGCCCAATTACCGCTAAGCTGCCGTAGTCGTTGTAGTGGAATGCCGGTAGCGTCTCTCCTTTGAAGCGTTGCTTGATAAGACGAGCAACATACTGCCCTTCTTGCATCGCAACGGGAGCGACACCCGGTAAGGGTTTGTCATTTTGGTGAGGGAAGTTCGCCAAGTCACCAATGACAAAAATATTTGGATGGTTCGGTACACTGAGGTTTGGTTCTACTATCACTCGTCCAGCGCGATCGAGTTCGGCCCCCGTGGCTTTGGCAATTACCTCACCCATTCCAGAAGCTTTCATTCCAGCCGCCCACAAGACAGTCCGCGCTGGGATTTGTTCAGTCTCATCACCTTTGCGGATGGTCACAACATTATCTTCAATGTTGGTAACCATAGCCTTGGTTTGTATCGTAACTCCCAAACGCTCTAGTGAGGCTTGAGCTTTTGCCGACAGCTCAGGTGGATAAGGCGGCAAAACGCGATCCATGCCTTCTATCAGTAGAATTTTGGCTTCCGATGTGTCGATGTTGCGGAAGTCGTTCTTCAAGGTGGTGTAGGCAAGTTCTGCCATCGCCCCAGCTAATTCAACTCCCGTGGGACCACACCCCACTAAAACAAAGGTTAACCAAGCACGGCGCTTTTCAGGGTCTGTTTCTTTTTCTGCGGCTTCAAAAGCAACAAAGATACGCCGCCGCATTTCTAGGGCATCTTCTACGGTTTTTAAGCCTGGAGCCTTGGGTGCCCATTGCTCATTGCCAAAGTAGTGGTGGCTAACGCCTGTCGCAACGATGAGGCTGTCGTAATTGAGTTCTCGGTTTTGTACTTTGACCGTTTGCTGTTGAGGGTCTATGTTCGTCACTTCCCCCATTAGCACTTCTGTGTTTTTCTGACGACTTAAGACTGCTCGCAAGGGAGAGGAAATATCACCAGCCGATAAGCCACCTGTCGCCACCTGATACAGCAAGGGCTGAAACAGGTGAAAATTTCGTTTATCAATTAGCGTGACCTTTACAGGTGCCTTGGCA
>JALYGX010000300.1 GCA_030776905.1 Cyanobacteriota bacterium
ATTGCTCGATGCGATGAAAAGGTCGGCTTTGTTGAAAACATCTTGGTTGATGAGAATAGCGGTCGTTTCCTGTATCTCATCATTAATACAGTCTTCTGGATTTTAGGGAAAAAAGTATTGTTACCCATTGGTTTAGCTCACATCGTCTATAAGGAGCGATACGTATATGTTGAGGCGCTTACCAAAGAGCAAGTGAAAAAATTACCTGAATTCAAACAAAACTTTCTGCTCAATCGTGATTATGAAGAGCAGGTACGAAAAGTCTATCGTTCATCAGTAACAGTAAATGTAAATCAGTCTCATAACGCCACTGCTGACGACTATCAACAAGAGCCTTACTTTTACGAGATAAATAAACAGAATCATCCTGACTTCAAACACTATGAAGAGCGGTTAATCAACATAAAAAAGGTTATGTTGCCAAAGCTGAGAGTCGATACTGACAACAGATAAACTCAGCTATTACTGTTGATTTTTGCAATAAGTTGAGAGAATTTTTTTGTCCAGCTCAATTGAAATAGCCAAAAGTGGAGGCTAGAGTTGTGAGTTTAGGGAAATTAATCGGTTTCTTTGCCTTTGCCGTTTCTCTTTATATTCTCTGGCAGATCCGACAAATCCTTTTGCTGGTCTTTGCAGCAGTGGTTTTTGCAGTCGTCTTGAACCGAATCGTGCGATTGCTTCAGCGAGGAGGAGCCAAGCGAGGTATTGCGATCGCACTAACAGCTATTTCCTTACTGGGAATCTTATTTATCCTGTTTGCACTGATTGGACCGTCCTTTGCTCAGCAATTGGAACAATTGGGGAACCTCGTACCTACTACTTTAGAAAGTCTGCGGAACTGGTTCAACTCGCTCTCTACCCGGCTTCCAGAGCGATTGATAAATGTCCGTAGCTTCAGCGATTTTCTTACCAGACTTCAACCTTTGATCAGTCAGTTGTTAAACAATACCTATACCTGGTTCTCCGATCTACTGGCAATTATTCTTAACCTGTTGCTGGTCTTGGTTCTGATTATCATGCTACTAGTAAATCCCGCGCCATACCGACGGGGCTTAATACTGCTATTTCCTGCCTTTTATCGTCGCCGTGTCTATGAAATTCTCTCCGAGTGTGAAACCAGTCTTGTTGGCTGGATGAGTGCTACGCTCATTGATATGGGGCTTATTGCCGTAGTGAGCTTTATTGGTCTACTAACTTTGGGTGTGCCACTGGCGTTAGCTAACGGTCTCATAGCGGGCTTATTGGAGTTTATCCCTAATATTGGACCCGTTTTGAGCGTAATACCACCGATGGTTGTCGCTGCCCTACTCGTTTCTCCGGGGAAAGCCGTTGCCGTGCTAATCCTGTACATTGTGATTCAGCAGTTTGAGGCTTATGTTCTAGTGCCTTTTGTTATGAAACAACAGGTGGAGTTACTACCAGCAGTCACCTTGTTAGCGGTGGTCATTTTCGGCAGTCTTTTTGGTTTTCTAGGTGTATTTCTTGCTGTGCCGCTAGTGATTGTTTCCAAAATTTGGATATATGAACTCCTGATTAAAGACATACTCAACAATTGGCACAAAAATGAAAAAGGCAGTGCCCCACAAGAAGAAGCGATCGCTAACAGTAGAACACTTAGCTAATAGTTGCTGCACTCGGCGCTAACGGTATGGCTGGACAGTTCACGCGAGTTTGAAGAACTCCGATAGCTCTGCTTCAGGCACTTGGCAACGATACAACTACGATAGGAGTACTTCTGTGGTTGATTGAGGTTAGATACTTTCTCTTAAAGCAAACTCCTGAAAGCGTGCAATGCAGTGATTGAAAACGCCAAGAACCGAATAGAACGGATAGCGAGTTTTGTCGTTGCTAACCCTTGGATGGAACGACTCTTTCGACTCGGCTATGCGGCTAAGGGAGTAGTCTACGTGATCGTTGGATGGCTGGCAGCTTCAGCAGCCTATGGACCAGACGGCAGAACTACTAACGCACGCGGCGCTCTCCAATCCCTTGTAGACCGACCGTTTGGGCGAATTTTGCTCGGATTGGTTGTTATCGGCTTATCAGGATACGTACTGTGGCGGTTTGTTCAGGCGCTCATGGATACCGAGAATCAAGGCGCGGACGCCAAAGGTATTATTGTGCGCCTCAGTTATGCAGGCAATGGCTCGCTTTACGCTGGGCTAGCGATAACCGCCGTGAAGATCATCATTGATAAAGTAGATGGTGAAGTAGATATTGGCAATGATTATGGGTCGAGAGACTGGACAGCCCTGTTGTTAGCCCAGCCCTTTGGTCAGTGGTTAGTTGGAACGGTAGGAGCGATCGCGTTCGGGCTAGGTTTCTACGAGTTCTATCAAGCCTACACCGCCAAATTCCGTCGAAACTTCAAACTCAACGAGATGAGCGACACCGAAAAAACTTGGGCAACGCACATCAGCAGATTTGGTTTAGCTGCACGGGGCATGGTTTATAGCATAATTGGCTTTTTCTTAATTCAAGCGGCACGTCAGTCTAACTCCAAGCAAGTCAGAGGATTAGAAGGGGCGTTGGATTCACTGGCAGGACAACCCTATGGTCGCTGGCTGTTGGGAATTGTGGCGATCGGTCTGATTGCTTATGGTGTCTACTATATAGTTCAGGCACGATATCGACGGATTAATGTTACCTAACTTGATGCAAGAAACATCTCAATATAAAGCCTGCACGGTCAGGGCAACCCAAGTAGATATTCACAGAGTTGAGATAACTGATAGGTTAGAAGTTCCTTTAGGCTGCTAGGTTTCTCCTTTCAATTCGTCAATTTCTAACAAACTAACGACTAACCCAGCGAGCGGAACAGCAATAAAAATACCCAGCAGCCCTGCGATTTTAGCGCCTACTAACAACGCAAAGAAGATACCCACAGGATTAACATTAACAGAATTTTGCATAATTCGAGGCGAAATCAAGTTATCTTGAATCTGTTGCAATATGATGCAAGCTGCCAATACTTTGAAGGCAAGCCAGACATTCTGAGGTAACACTACTAAAAAAACGATGCCAACTCCTAAAGTAGCACCAATCCCTGGAATGATATCAAGAATTCCTGCTATTAATGACAATATTAATGGAAAAGGAACTTGTAGGACTACAAAAACAGTAAAAGTAGAAACGGTGAGAAATAAAACGACAATCAGTTGTCCTTGGAAAAAGCCCACAAATTTTGTCTTAATGTTATAGGCAAAGCGTCCGCGTAAGTGTTTTGGGACAATCTTCAGAGCAAATTTCCAAAGTCGTGTTCTATGCAGTAACATGAAGAAAGCGAGAACTGCAATTAAGATTAAATCGATTAAGTTAGCTAACAAAGATGTTAAAAATGTGAGAATATAGCTGAGTCTTGATAATAATAGATTTCTGATTGGCTCTTGAATAACATTCAAATTTACGGAAATATTTTGGGTCTGAAGAAAATTTTCTAGTTGTTTTACTAAAGGTTCTAAAGAGTTAACAAGCTCAATGATTTTATTGATAAATTGTTGTCCTTGGGATAAGAAGGCTAAACCCACAGTGACGAACAAACCACTAATAGTTAGAAAACTCACCAAGACAACGAAGCCGACAGCGACACTACGGGGTAAAAAACGTTCTAACCATCGAGCAGGGTAGCTTAGCAAAGAAGCTATAATCGCTGCAAAGGTAAAGGTGACTATCACTGTTTCAAAATAAGCTAAAAGCTGTATCACTGCCCAACCTGAGGCAAAAAATAGTAAGAAGCGGACTAACGATAAGTTACTCAGACGCTCCAAAATTTTCTTTATTGGTGGTTCATGCATTTTATTTTAAGAGCAAGATGTGCTTTATTTCCCTCGAATGCGTCAACAAATCTCTATGCCATCTATTATCGGTAACATCAGATCTAAAAGAATTACGTCCGGCACCTGCTTATGATACAGTTTGATTACTGTCTGTCCATTTTCTGTAGTCGTTACACAATATCCTTCTTTTTTTAATGTATAGCTAAGGCTATCGCGCAATGGCTTTTCATCATCGACCAGTAAAACTTGTGGCATAGTCTTCCTAAGCTGTTTCTACCACTGAACTTCAAAAGTTATTATAATCTTCACGCTTGTACGATTCCTCAGTCCACAGTGGGATAATTAACTATTTTAAAGTGATCAGCAATAATGCTTTGAAAAGGAAATTACTAGCACTTGAAAATAGTAGTTTACTTTAAACCAGCTTAGTGTTTATGTAAAAACTATATCATCTAATATAAATATTGTCTAAATATTTCAAGCTTATTAAAAATACATCTATAGCAAATTATTTAAATTAACCTTAAACCCCAAACTATATCTTGTTCTTAAGGAAAATATGTACCAGAATTGGATATGTAGGTAATCAATTTAATACAAACTTTTCAATCTTTTCTAAAAGAATGCTAAAGAGCAATAGATTCTAGATCTATTGCGCAGACATTCCATTGATACCTTGTGTACGTTTAGGAGTTTTTTCTATGAAACAGATGATTGATTGGCAAACATCTGTGGCGGTAACAGCCTCAATCGCGCTTGGTTTGATGGCTTTTCCCGTTTCCTCTACAGTCGCTAGTACAGCCATGCTGACGGGAATTCAACCCTCTGCCTCAGGACAAACATCATTCCAAAACGAGGCTAAATATGAACTGGCGCAAGCCTCGGACAACTGTCGCCGGGTTGACACTCGCAGCAGCAATCTCAATGTCCGCTCAAGCCCTAGGGGTTCTATTATCGGCTCATTAACTGACAGAACCCTTGTCAGCATCGAAAACACTGGTAGCAATGGCTGGGTGCCGATTTCATCTCCCCGGCAAGGTTATGTGTTTGGAGCTTATCTGAATTTATGTGAAGAGCCAGTACCTCCCTCTGAAACAGCGACACTATTAGATAACTGCCGCGAAGTTGCAGTGAGAGGCACGACTCGCGTCCGAGAAGAACCCTCGATTAAGAGTCCGATCAAGGGAGTATTAACCTATTTGCAGCGTGTCACGATTGTGAATCGTGGCGAAGACGGCTGGGTACCGATTTCAGACCCCGTGAGTGGTTATATCTCTGGGGCTGATCTCAAGTATTGTTCTTGATTGGCAAGATTTTGACGAGGTTTCCTGCCGTAACTTATTGAATGGGGAAACCTTGCCTTGGAAGTCTACAACGAGAGCTTTCCACGGTTGGGGAGCGAAGTGACTTATGCAGGTTTTTCTTGGGAGGTTAGAAGGTTAGAACCTTGGAAGGTTAAAGAAGACGTTACTACGTTCTAAGTAGAATTGCCCTAAAGCCTAATCTGTTTCTACGCCTTGCTGAGTCACTAAACATAACGCATATACGTGCAGCGTCAACGATTGAAGATAGTGGGAGATAGATGATATGGATGGTAATGGACAACAGAAGCAATATACAGCAGGAGAACAGGGTTTTGGTCAGGTAGACCTGTCTGAACTAGAGAGGCGATACATAGCAGGAGAACGGGATTTTCGTCAGGTAGACCTGTCTGGGGAAACCCTAGCTTGGGCTGACCTAAGTGGAGCAGACTTGACTGAGACAAACCTGAGTGAAGCCAATCTATGTGCGGCTATTCTGAAAGGAGCTGTCCTCAAAGGAGCCAACTTGAAGAAAGCTCTCTTACGTGCCGCAGACTTGCGTGGCACAGACTTGAGTGGGACGAACCTGAGTGGAGCAGATTTGAATCGGGCAGATCTGATTGATACCAACCTACGTGGAGCTAACTTGAGTGGCGCTAACTTGAGTGAGGTAAACCTCAAGCAAGTGGATCTAAGCGAAGCCAACTTGAGTGGAGCCAATCTTGGTGGACTAGACCTGAGGACTATCAACTTGAGTGGAGCCAATCTGAGTGGAGCCAATCTGGATGAGGTTAATTTATGTGGGGCTAATCTGCAAAGAGCTAATCTAAGTGGGTTAGACCTGAATCATCAGGATCTGAGTGGCGCTGATTTGAGTGGAGCTAATCTTAGTGAAATAAAACTGAGTGAGGCGACACTGTATGGAACTAATTTGAATAGAGCCAATCTCAGTGAAGCTAACCTGAATGAGGCAAACCTGACAGGGGCAACCCTGCGTCACTGTGATCTGAGTGAGGCGAACCTGAGTGAGGCGAAGTTGAAATGGGCGAACTTGACCCAAGCCAACGCCGAAGCCGCAGACCTGAGCAAGGCGGACTTGAGTAAGGCAGTGCTAAAAGAGGCAAATCTGCATGGAGCCGAAGTCACTAACACCAACTTAAATAAGGCTAACCTGACTGAGGCTGTAATGCCTGATACAACAGTAGACAATCCTAGTAATAGAAGCTGCTGAGATTTTTCATCTCATCTGTAGAAACTTTTGCCATAGACAGAAGTTCTCTTTGCTAGTTGCCTAAAATCGAATGGCAGTAAGTTAAAGAGACATATGCTGCGATCGCTTCCGACGAATTCATTTGAAAGGAGAGTTGGCTGCCATCACCCCTCTTTCTAATCAAGAAGCGATCGCTTCCCCTATTTCCAGGTAAAAGTAGCGCCGCTATTAACTGGAGCTACGGTCACTTGGAAGATTTAATAATGAGCCTATTCCTTTTTTATTTGTGATTTAAACTTTCAATTTAAATCACAAATTTTAGTGTTTATTTGAAAAATATGTTTTTCAATATAAATGTTTAGTGATTGTTTAAATTAAATCTATACTAAACTAATTAATTTAGCTATAAACCATCAATTACACCTTGTTTTTACTAATAAAGTGCACCACAATTGCAGGTGAATCGAGCAACTTCATGAGAAAAGTTTTTAATCTCTCCTAAAAGGATGCTAAGGAGCAATAAATTGTGGCTCGTTACATATACATTCATACCTTGTGAAAGGAGGCAAAATGACGAATAGTCAACTTAAATATGCCATCGGTGTATTTTCCGGCCGTCAAAAGGCGGAACAGGCGCTCAACCAACTAAATCATTCTGGTTTTCCGATGGAAAAAGTTTCCGTGATCGCACGGGACGCAGATCGGCAAGATGATATAGCTGGTGTTGATGTCAGCGATCGCGTTGGCAATAAAGCCGATGAAGGTGTCGCATCTGGGGCACTTACTGGTGGCACATTAGGAGGTGTTACTGGTCTACTCCTGGGTGTAGGTGCCTTGGCGATTCCTGGCGTAGGTCCAGTTGTACTTGCAGGCGAGGTAGCCACAGCGATCGCTACGACCCTAGCCGGTACCGCAATTGGTGCCGCCGCTGGCGGACTGCTTGGCGCACTAATTGGTTTGGGAATTCCCGAAGAACGAGCCAAAGTTTACAGCGATCGCGTCTCCAAAGGGGATTATCTAGTAATAATCAAGGGCAGCGATAACGATATTGCTAGAGCCGAAGCAATTTTGAACGGTAACAGCGTTCAGGACTGGGGTATCTATAATACATCCGGCAATAATGCACCCGGCGTTAACTCCGTGCATACCGATTATGCCACCACACCTATGGGTGGTGTTACTGGTATGCCTATCAGCAATACACTAGCCACTGCTCCCATGCCTAACGACTATGCCACTGCCACCCCTGTAGGTAGAACCACTGGCATGGAGTTGAACCAACAAAAGCGTGCTATAGGAGTCTTTTCCAGCCGTCGAGATGCGGAACATGCGCTTAGCGAACTGAGAGATGCTGGCTTTCCTATGGGTAAGGTTTCTGTAATTGCCAAAGACGCAGGCAGTGGCGGTAAGCTTGCTGGTGCCGACATGAGCGATGATGTCGGCAATAAAGCTGACGAAGGCGCTGCAACTGGTGCACTCACAGGAGGGGTTTTAGGAACTCTAACGGGTTTATTAGTCGGTCTTGGCGCTGTAGCGATTCCTGGCATAGGTCCTGTAATGCTAGCCGGTGCTACTGCTACGGCTCTAGCCACTACCCTTTCTGGTGGAGCAATTGGTGCTGCTGCGGGTAGTTTGTTTGGCGCACTAGTTGGTTTGGGAATTCCTGAAGAGCGAGCCAGAGTTTACAACGACAGATTATCGCGAGGGGATTATCTGGTGATAGTAGATGGCACGGATGACGCAATCCGTCGCGCTGAAGCGATTCTTAGCAATCGGGGAATTCAAGAGTGGGGTATCTATGATGCACCCAACGTGACACGCGATCGCACCGATTCCTCTGCAAGCGTTGTTGACACGGAGCCTGATGTTATCGTTGTGGATCATCGAGAGCGGACTATATAGGCTCACTAGATGATAACAATCTTCTCATCTCTAAGTTTGAAGGAACGCCTGCTGAGTGACTGAAAAAATTCCTGAAGCTGGAATATCACCAGACATTTTGTAACTTTGAATTGAGCTTCTAAAAGCTTTACCAAATTCAACGTTTAGCGAGGGAAGTGCGACAAGGCAGCAGTTGCGTTATTCATTCTTCATTCTTGGTGTAAACAAGTTGCTCTTCAAACTTACACAAGAGCAAATTACACGTCTGACTGATGAAATTGAGGAAATAAAAAATGAATAAAGTAACTGCATTTACACTCAGCGGCGTCCTCCTTTTTGGGGCTGTTGCTTGCAATACTAATGACGTTGCTAAGACTGATGAGGCAGCTCCTGATTCCGTTAACGCTCCCGTCAAGACTCCGGAGGCCCAAGAGGTTAAGGAAGCAAGAAAAGACGCAGAGAACCAAACCCGCCAAGCACAGCTTGAGTCTGATATCCGGGCGCGGGAGCAGCGAAACAATATGAGCCTCAACGGGCAGCAAGTAAGAGATGATGATAACCTGGCAAGTGAAGTTCGCGACAAGCTAGAGGCGAACATACCAGGCGGTCTGCTAACTGTTAAGGCTAAAGATGGGGTTGTAACCGTAGCCGGAACAGTTCCTAATGCTGAGAAACTTGCAGCGATTGACAACTTGGCAAAGGAGATTAAAGGTGTCAAGGCTGTGAAGCTTAACGTAAAAGTTGCTCCAGTAACTCAGTAATTCCATTTCAATTTTGATGCGATACACATACCCCCTTAGGGAGTGTTTTCAAACTTTCCCATCAGATTCAGATCCCCCTAAATCCCCCTTTTTAAGGGGGACTTTGACTCGATTCTCCCCCCTTTTTAAGGGGAGCTGGGGGGGATCGAAGGGGAAAGAAAACACTCCCTAGTCCCCACTTTCAAAACAGGTCTAGTAATGCGGTGGTGGCGTTGCTTGATTGGGTTGGCGCTGAGGAACGGTTCTAGGTTTTAAAGGAGATAGTACAAAGATGAGCAGTAGGAACGAGTACAATTCGTCAGCGCAGATGGCTGCAAAGCAAGACAGGGACAGCCCTGAAGAAGTACCAAAGCCACCGCAGGGGTGGAAGCGCCTGAAGTGGTTGGGACCGAGTTTTTTGTGGATGCTCTCTGCCGCTGGTTCTGGGGAGTTGCTGTTTACGCCTCGAATCGCTGCCCTCTATGGCTATTCTCTCCTCTGGGCGCTGCTTGCCGCTGTTATTCTCAAATGGTTTATCAACCGCGAGGTGGGACGCTTCTCAGTCTGTACGGGAGCAACGATACTCGAAGGTTTTAGGCGACTTCCTGGTCCTAAAAACTGGGCGATATGGCTGATTTTGGTGCCACAGGTGGTTGTAGCGATCGCAACTGTTGCCGGACTCTCAGGTGCTGGTGCCACTGCACTGATTCTGATGACGGGGGGAACGGTTCAGCTTTGGACAGTCATCATCATCGCTGTGACAGCAGCAATCGTTTTCCTGGGGCAATACAAAACTGTGGAAAAGATTTCCTCCTATGTCGGGATTGCCCGCACGGTTGCCGTAGTCGCTGCTGCCATCTTTGTTTTTCCCAACCTGAAGAACCTGGGAGCAGGGTTATTGCCACAAATTCCAGCCGATGTGCAATATCAGGAAATCTTACCTTGGCTAGGGTTTATGCTGGCAGGGGCAGCAGGGTTGATGTGGTACTCCTACTGGGTGGACGCGAGAGGGTATGGTGCTGCTGCGCTCAAGCAAGAACAGCCGCTCGAACCCAATCAAATTAACGAAGAAGAACGCGATCGCCTGCGCGGTTGGATTAGCCTAATGAGCTTATCCAACACTTTAGCTGTAGTCGGTGCGCTCTTAGCCGCATTATCTTTCCTGATTCTCGGTGGAGAGTTGCTGCATCCCCAAGGGCTAGTACCCAAAGAAAATCAGGTGGCTGAAACCTTAGGTAGTTTGCTAGGCAATCTCTGGGGACCATTTGGTTTCTGGTTTATGATTGCGATCGTTTTTATTACCTTTTGTAGCACCACGCTATCGGTTCAGGATGGCTTTGGACGAATGTTTGCCGATGGGACAAATATTCTTTTCCAAGGTTTTGGCGTGCAGGGTCGCTGGACGAACGAAAAGTTTTTACGGAAAGCTTACATCGTAGTATTACTTGCTGTTCTACCCATTGGTATTTACCTAATTTTTGGTCAACCAATTGCTTTACTTCAGTTAGCCGGAGGCATTGAAGCTGCCCACATTCCGATTGTTACTGGGCTAACGCTTTACCTCAATCATCAAATGCTGCCCAAGGAATTGCAACCGTCAAAAATCACATTGGGAGGCACTGCGATCGCAGGACTGTTTTTCGCCGGGTTTGCAATCATCTATCTCCTTCAGTTATTGGGGGTTATGGGTTCTGGTGGTTGAGCGAGAGTTAGGCAGTAAAAGATTAATCAATATGTGAGGTGATAACGATGACAAAAGCGACAAAACCATACTCTAACCGCATTGCCTTGGTATTCGACTTCGACGACACCCTTGTACCCGACACGGTTGATAGCCTGCTTGAAAGCTGCGGCATTGATTCCCAGGCATTTCGAGCCGAACGGATTCAACCATTAATTGACAACGGCTGGGAACCGATTCTTGCCCGCTTTTACAGCCTAATTCAGGAATCGAAGCGACGCGATAAGGACAGGATTACGCAAGAGTACCTTA
>JALYGX010000301.1 GCA_030776905.1 Cyanobacteriota bacterium
GCAGTAGCAACGGTAGAGTCATGGTCAACGGTGACTCATGAGGCAAGTCACTGTGATGACCGGGGTCGTGTTCATGGTCGGTTTCGTGTGCCAATTCTCTAGTATCCATTGCACCCGGACCAAAAGCGGGTACGGGTCTGCCCGCGTCTGCTAATAGCCGATGCTTAATTTCCTGATTCTTACCCCGGAATGCTCCCTCAAAGGTTAAGAAATACATCCGGAACATATAAAATGCCGTCAGTCCAGCGGTTGACCAGCCAATCAGCCACAGCGCCGGATTTGCCCCAAACGCACTTCCTAAGATTTCATCCTTTGACCAGAAGCCAGCAAACGGTGGAATTCCGGAAATGGCTAGAGTACCAATCAAAAACGTTAAGGAGGTAATGGGCATAAACTTGCGTAAGCCTCCCATCATCCGCATATCTTGCGCCAAAGCTGGGTCATGACCGACAACCGCTTCCATGCCATGAATCACGGAACCCGAACCCAGGAACAGCATGGCTTTGAAATAAGCATGGGTCATCAGGTGGAATAAGCCAGCCGTATAAGCGCCAATGCCCATCGCCATCACCATATATCCCAACTGGGAGATAGTGGAATAGGCTAGACCTTTCTTGATGTCATTTTGAGTAATAGCGATCGAGGCACCTAAAAAGGCCGTAAAGGCTCCCGTCCAAGCGATGACATTCATCACCAGAGGGATACCGTCAAACACAGGATACATCCGCGCAATCAAAAATACCCCTGCTGCCACCATCGTTGCCGCGTGAATCAAGGCAGAGATGGGAGTCGGGCCTTCCATCGCGTCGGGTAGCCAAACATGAAGAGGAAATTGCGCTGATTTCGCGACAGGGCCTAAAAACACTAAAACCGCAAACAGTGCAGCTAAACCTGCGCTGAGGTAACCTGATTCAACAAAGGCTTTCAGGTGGGAACCAATTACATCAAACTCGAAGCTGCCAGTTGCCCAGTAAAGCCCCAAAATTCCCAACAGTAGACCAAAGTCACCCACACGGTTAACGACGAACGCTTTTTGGCAAGCATCTGCCGCTGCCTTGCGGTCATACCAGAATCCGACTAGCAGGTACGAACACATACCCACCAGTTCCCAGAAAATATAAATCTGCACCAAGTTAGGACTGACTACCAGACCCAACATCGAAGAGCTAAACAGACTCAAATAGGCATAAAAACGCACATACCCTGCATCGTGAGCCATGTAGCCATCGGTGTAGATCATCACCAGGAAAGCTACTGTTGTCACGATTACCAGCATTAAAGCCGTTAAGTGATCGACGGTGTAGCCCATCATCAGGTGAAAATTTCCCGCCGCCGCCCACTCAAGCGTGCGGGTAAAAGGCTCGTGTCCGTGGATTTGACTCCAGAGCAAAGCAAAGGAGAGACCCATTGATACTCCCAGGAGGGAGATAATCAACACAGCATTCAACTGTCGCAGACGGTTAGTTGCTTTGTTTAATGAGATTAGTCCTAAGCCCACCAGCATTGCCCCTGCTAGGGGTAAAACTGGAATCAGCCAGGCATACTGATAAAGCGGTTCCATTGAAGACAGCCTACTTTAGATTTCGTTACTATTCTGGCAAAACGTTAACACTTGCGAAATACAGCTAGTGAACAAAAGTCAATTTAGTTTCACAGCAGGACGTTAAAACACCTACAAATTACAAAAACCATCGGTAGATTGTTTCTACCGATGGTTATAGGTGGATAAAAGCTATGCAGCGAATAGTGGGCTTTGCTCTGAGAGCAAAGTTGGAACTTATTGCGAGTTTTTTTCCCCTACAGCGCCTTCTCTTTCACCAGTAGAGCTAGCACGTAGAGTTTAATAACTAAGCGGACTTAGGCAGGGAATTTACCATAATTTTTTCGAGTGCCCTTCTCAAATCATCTCTGCCGTTGAAGCCTTCTAACCGATAAACCAACTGACCTCTCTCAAACAAGAGCAATGTTGGCAATGACTTGATTCGATAAGTGGTAGCCAGCTTCAGATTATCATCAGCGTTAACCCTGGCTAATTTCATCGGTTCGCCCCAGTCCGACTGAAATTCCTGAACTAGCGGATGGATGATGCGACACAGTCCGCACCAAGGTGCCCAGAAATCGACTAGAACCGGTCCAGCAGATTCTAAAACTTCTTGTCTGAAAGTGTGATCGTTAAGAGACAACACCATGTTCCCTCGAAATATATGCGTTTTTTACAATTGTTTGGGATCATGCTACATCTAATTGGGCCTATCTGAGCAACCGATTTGAAGAAAATCTTTGTATTACCTGTATTACAGCCCAAAACCAAGCCTGTACTATGCGTGTTACAAATAAACGTTTCCGGTTGCTTGGATTAACAGAGGATGTGCCCACCACAGCAGCAAGATAAAACCGATGACGCCCAGGTAAGCCGGACGAAGAAACTCTTCCCATTTTAGGGTTTGTCGTCCCTGGAAGATCGCCAAGAAGGGAATAATAGAGGTGCGAGCTTTCGCTGCCTCAAAAGCATTGCCATAACGTGCTAGAAGGCGTCTGTCACCATGCCAGACCGCAAAAAGATGGTGCAGTACTAAGCCGAAAGAGGTGAGTAAGGTGAAGGTCGTACCAATCCAGAGAGTGTGAGCAATGCACCAAATTATCTGCCCTACCATTTGGGGATGTCGGGTGATGCGAATGATACCTGTCTCAAATAGATGAACTTCTGGCTTTTGGATGGCGGCGATTTCCAACAAATTGAATGTAGCTGGATATAGAAAAAGAAACGAAATAGCAGAAAGACCCCAAACAATTGATTTAATGCCGGGAATTCCCTGAAGCTGCCATAGCTGCAAGCCATCGTAGCGATGGTTAAAAAAGTAAATTATTAGTAGCACAGCTAAGGGCAAACTAACTAAAGCAAACAAAACCCGATAGAGCCTTGGGCCAATACGTTGTTCGCCCCAAGGTCGGAGCGCGGCTAAACCACTGTGAGCGATCGCAAACCCCAACAGTAAGCCAGCCATGACAAAGTGGCTGGAAGTCAGCCAAGAAGAGAACTCCATAGAAATTAAAGTAGATTCCGGAACATTCTATGCTAGCAAGGATTCTGAGGACTTGCTCCCTCGGTATGCTACTGTCGATGTCAGCAGAGGCTTACACATTCACACCTTCATAGAAGCAATCTAGCGATTGAGTCAAATTTATCTATAGAACCGTTGATTGCCGATTTTGCTCCTTTCCTTTAGGTTTAGCCCTATGTCTGACCTTCCGTTTACTCTAGATCAACTCCGTATTCTGAAAGCGATCGCAGCAGAGGGGAGTTTTAAACGTGCCGCTGATAGTTTGTACGTTTCACAACCCGCCGTTAGCTTACAGGTTCAGAATTTAGAGCGGCAACTCGATGTGCCGCTATTTGATCGAGGCGGACGCCGCGCCCAACTCACGGAAGCAGGACACCTACTCCTGAGTTATGGAGAAAAAATTTTGACCCTTTGCCAAGAAACTTGCCGCGCTATCGAAGACTTGCAAAATCTTCAAGGCGGTACTCTCATTGTCGGGGCGTCTCAAACCACAGGCACCTATCTCCTGCCTCGGATGATTGGTTTATTTAGGCAACGCTATCCTGATGTCGCGGTGCAGTTGCAGGTTCACTCAACTCGCCGGACTTCCTGGAGCGTTGCCAATGGACAAGTGGATTTGGCAATTATTGGTGGCGAAGTACCCGCTGAGCTACAAGAAACCTTAGAAATTATCCCGTATGCCGAAGATGAACTGGCGTTAATCTTGCCAGTCTTCCACCCCTTGTCAAAAATCGGTACGATCCAGAAAG
>JALYGX010000302.1 GCA_030776905.1 Cyanobacteriota bacterium
GAGGAGCGACGGCTTTAGCCGTCATCTTATCCTTTCAAACCCGACTCTAGGCAAGTTATGGTTTAAGCCACAACAGTAAGCCTTGTTGTTGTTGCTGAATTGGGATGGGGGCGGTGGGACTTGAACCCACACGACATTTTACAGTCAACGGATTTTAAGTCCGTAGCGTCTACCATTCCGCCACGCCCCCGCGTGGACTCACACTTAGTTTTTTGTATTCTACACAACTAAGGTATCTATCTATTCCACCATTAAGTAGGTCTTATATGCAACTAGGACATCACTAAACTAGCACGCGGTAGAATATGAAAGTTGAACAAATGCTAAGAACGACAGCTTCGGCTGTTGGACTGAGGCGAATCAACGGCTCCTAAGAAACGCGATCGCTACCAAGCCAACTACTTGCGCATCGCTCCTGTGTTGTTTGCCCCGAAGAAAAACTATGGTTGTTGCACTGCTATACCTGGTGTTGAGTGGAATCTACCTGCTAGTAGTTCCTGCTGCCCTTTACTTATACCTGCAAAAACGCTGGTATGTTGTCAGCTCTTTTGAGCGAGGCTTCATGTACTTCCTGGTGTTCTTTTTCTTCCCAGGTTTATTACTTCTCAGCCCCTTCTTGAACTTTCGCCCCAAGCGGCGTCAGATCCAAGTGTGAGCGGCGTCAGCTAAAGAATTGCTAAATGCGAAGAATTGATGCGATTGGAATTACCATCGGTGTTTTTGCCGCTGGTGGAATTATTTATGTAGTCCTACAGATAGCTGGACTGGATAACCTACAGGCAGGCATCTGGAGTCAAGCTCTGTTGGTTGGCGGTTTGGTCGGCTGGCTGCTGACTTATTTGTTCCGAGTTGGAACAAAAAACATGACCTATAACCAGCAGGTAAAGGACTACAAAGAAGCCGTCTTACAAAAACGCCTCGAAGCCATGACACCAGAAGAACTTGCCCAGTTGCAAGCAGAAATCGAGCAGGAGAAGCGTTCTGAGGCAGGCGATCGCTAAATGAACAAATCTTTGGGCAAGCCTGTGGAAATCCTGGTATTTTGTCATTAGTCATTAGTCCCTGAGTCGTTGACCAATCACTAATGACCCATGACCCATGACCCAAGAAAACATGAACTCGGTTTCTGATTGCTTCAAATCTCTACACGCTCGCTCTCAGTGCGCTCTGATTCCCTTCATCACTGCTGGCGATCCAGATTTGAAGACAACAGCCCAAGCGCTGCGGGTGCTTGACGAATCCGGTGCTGACATAATCGAGCTAGGGGTTCCCTATTCCGACCCCTTGGCAGATGGTCCAACCATTCAAGCGGCTGCTACTAGAGCCTTACAAAAAGGTGTGCGCTTAGATAACGTCCTAGAAATGGTAAAGGACGTTGCCCCAGATCTGAAAGCACCGCTCATCCTTTTCACCTACTACAACCCGATTCTCAACCGAGGCATTGAATCGTTTTTAAAGCAAATTGCTGATGCAGGTGTGAAAGGGTTGGTTGTACCCGATTTGCCTTTAGAGGAAGCCGAATTACTTCTAAAGCCTGCGGCAGAGATTGGCATAGAAGTTATTTTGCTCGTTGCACCGACTAGCCCAAAAGAACGAATAGAAGCGATCGCTCATCAATCTCAAGGATTCATTTACCTTGTAAGTGTCACTGGCGTTACAGGAATGAGAACCCAAATAGAATCACGAGTGCAAGATATCCTCCAACAGATGCGCACTGTAACAGACAAACCAATCGGCGTTGGCTTTGGCATCTCTCAGCCAGAACAAGCCAAGCAGGTGAAAGATTGGGGGGCAGATGCGGTAATTGTCGGTAGTGCTTTTGTGAAGCGCTTGGCAGATGGTACGCCAGCCGAGGGATTGTCTACGATTGGCGAGTTTTGCCAGACTCTGAAGTCAGCAATTAGTAATTAGTCCTTGGTCATTGGTCATTTGTAAGGACGGGGGTGCTATTCTTCCCTAGCCGCTTTTCGTTTAAGCTCTAGCGCCCCATTTCTCTACCGCACGGCGAAGCGCTCCCTCTGGCAACGTTTCCGGCGCAAAAGACTCACCTTGCTGCAACCGTTCTAGGGCTTCAAAGAATGCTTTAACGCCTGCGGCTGCACCATCGGGATGATCCATAATGCCAGTTCCAGCATTGAGAATAACATCTTGACCGTAATCGGCTAGCGCCTTGGGTATGACACCGGGATGAATGCCTGCTGATGGCACAGGGAAAACATTACGCGATCGCAAACTATCTCGAATCCGTGCTTCCTCCGCTGGGTCAAACGGTAAACTGCCGTAATGGGCAGGATACAGCACGGCATCTGCCCCACAATGAGCCATCAGCGTTCCTAAAACCACTGAGTAAGCCATACCGTAGTCAGGGGCGGCACACATCGCACCTGCCAAGGCTGGGTGGACAAAAATCGGTACGTTAATTTCTGGATCGGCTGCCAGGGCATCTAGTACGGAGAAGCCGTAGCTAAGAACATTGAGTAGTAGTGCATTTGCCCCCTCACTTACCAAAAGGCGGGCTTTCTCAATTAATTTCTCAGCCGAACCCGTGACATTGACGGCATACAGCACCGTTCGACCCGTTTGTTGCTTGACCTCATCTAGTACCCGGCGGCAAGCTTCCAAACGTTTCAGCGTGGGGGCAACCTCCAAGTCGCCCAAAATCTCATCATCTTTAATAATATCTAAGCCTGCACTGGCAACTTCTTGCAAAATTGCAGCATGGTCATCGGCTGAAAGTCCCAGTGCTGGCTTGAAAATTGCCATGATTAAAGGGCGGTCAAATACGCCTAGTCGTTCCCGGATACCTGTAATCCCCAGTTTGGGACGGCTACCATAATTTTCTGGCAGACGCACAGCCATTACCTTCGCTGCCCCTGCCATTGAGTATTTGCCGAAAATCATTGTCAGCAAACTGGGGATGTCGTTCTCCACGTTTGATTCTGGAAAACAGACGGTGGCAAGGCTAGAACCATTGGGTTCAGTATGGCTGCTGACAACTTCGGCTAAATGCGACTTCAAAACCTCTTCGCGATCGGCAAAACGAGCATCCCAAGTCCCAACAGTTTGCCCTACTGCAATTACTTTGGCTTGCCGTTCGGCATCAACACCCGGAGGGAAGCGGTAATCAACCTCAATTGTCATAATGTTTTCCAGAACTATGGTAGGGGCACGACATTTAATAAGATGTCATAGGTTCAGATTCCCGACTTCTTAGAGAAGTCGGGAATCTCGCCTTCACGAATTATCGCGATGGCTTTTGCTAACGGAGGAACTTCTTGCAGTTGAGGCTCGTAGTTACGAAGCATTCCGTCGCTCTGTTGATTACTTGCCTTAGACGGCTGCTGCTTTGGGAAAGCGGATTTCTTTGCTCGTATACTCAGGAACCCAACCTTCTGTCGTGGTGAAGTAACGCACCGCTTTAATCCGTCGTGACGAGGTTAGATAAAACCAGTGTTCGGTATTCTCTGGCACATTGATGTATTCCTCTGGCTGAATCGTCAATTCTACCTGGCTACCATCAGGACGCATAAAGCCAAAGATGCCTTCACCTGCAACGATGTAGCGCACTTCCGCATCAGCGTGGTAGTGACAGCGGTCAAACTTCGATAGGAGAGTGTCTAGATTCGGTATCTCTGGATGCAGCACGATTAAGTCACGGGACTGATAGCCAGCAGAAGCTTTGAGTTCTTCAAAGTAGCCATCCAGCGCCTGAAGTACCCGCTCTTTCTCTTCGTCGCTTAGAGCGTCTTGAGCGAGTAAGCTATGAATTTCTGGATTATCTCCGATCGGCCAACGATTTAGCTGCACGTTCAGAGGAGCCAGTTCCCGCGCAATATCACCGAGGTGGGTATAAGTTGTACCGTCTTCGAGTCGCAAAATTGCCATAATACACATCCAATTACAAGGAGTGAAGAGTGAAAAGACTTCTACATATAAAATTCACTCTTCACTTTTTGTCTAACTATGCAAATTAAATGCACAACACTTTAGTCTTAGCTTTCAGGCTTTAAATCTGGAATTGGCTGAATGCTAACGGCTGAGGGCTGATTGTTAATCGCAGCTTGTTGCAAGATTGGAGTACGGGTGATGGAACTGTTAGCCAAGGAGAACAGGGGGTTAGACAGAATCCCTGCCAAACTCGTAGCAATCACTGACACCACCAAACCCACTTGCAAGGGACGCATTCCAGGAAGATTCCAGCGGATTGCTGGGTAATTCTTCACCGCATCAGACATTTCTTGCGGTTCTTTAACTACCATCATCTTGACAACGCGGATGTAGTAGTAAATCGATACCACACTAGCCACTAAACCCAGCAACACCAAACCATACAGTCCCGCCTGCCAACCTGCCCAGAATAGGTAGATTTTGCCGAAGAATCCTGCTAGAGGTGGAATACCTCCTAGGGAAAGCAAACAAATGCTCAAGCCTAAAGTTAGAAGTGGGTCTTTTTGATACAAACCCGCGTACTCGCTAATTTGGTCAGTTCCGGTGCGGAGGGTGAAGAGAATAACGCAGGTAAAGCCGCCCAGGTTCATGAACAAATACACCAGGAGGTAAAATATCATGCTGGCGTAACCTGCATCTGTCCCAGCAATTAAACCAATCATGACGAACCCCGCCTGAGCAATGGAAGAATAGGCGAGTAGCCGCTTCATGCTGGTTTGGGTGAGGGCGACGACGTTCCCTAAAACTAAGCTCAAGACGGCAAGGGCTGTGAAGACAAAATGCCACTGTTCCGTAACTAAGGGAAAGGCAGTTGTCATCAAACGAATCGCCATAGCAAAGCCAGCGGCTTTAGAACCGACGGACAGGAAGGCAACGACTGGAGTAGGTGAACCTTCGTAAACGTCTGGTGTCCATTGGTGGAAGGGAACGGCTGAGATTTTAAAGGCAATCCCTGCGATCGCAAATACTAACGCAATTAAAATCCCTAGAGATTGACCGGATTCTAGAGTGACCATCCCTTGTGCGATCGCATTTAGATTTGTCTCTCCTCCCGACAACCCGTACAACAAAGACACGCCGTACAGAAACACTGCCGAACTCGACGCGCCAATTAGCAAGTATTTCAACGCTGCCTCATTGGAACGGGGATCGCGCTTCATGTAACCCGTCAGTAGATAAGAAGAAATACTCAGCGTTTCCAGCGAGATAAAAATTGTCACCAATTCATTTGCGCCAGACAGGAACATCCCTCCTAGTGTGGCACTCAACAAAATTGCGATAAATTCTGCTAAAGATGTCCCAGACTGCTGAACGTAGCGAATTGACATCAAAATCGTGACAGTAGCCGACAGGGCGATGACGCCGCGAAAGGCTATGCTCAGAGCATCACCGT
>JALYGX010000303.1 GCA_030776905.1 Cyanobacteriota bacterium
GGCTAGCTCCTTGCAAGCTATGTAGTTATTTTTGTCGGCTATCTGTTCCTAACCCCTATACGTATCCTTGCCATTGGTAATATTCACGGCTGCTCAATTGCGTTTGATACGCTCCTCACCGCGTCAACAGCGAATGGCTGGGATTGATTGATTTGCTGAGGCTGAATGATAATGTATCTTGCCAGTAGGTTGGGTGGACGCAGGAAACCCAACATCTACTTTTATTCAATTGCGATCGCCTGACTGTAAGCGCAGCAAGAAAGCGGATTTCCTTTGGGATAGTGGTTTAGCCCTCACTGGTAACGTCGCAGTAAGTCAAGGACACTTTTTTCGTCTCAGTCCCCTTATGGGTGGGTTTTGAGAAGATGAAGAGCGATCGCTCTCTCGCTAATCTTTCTTTTTTTTACCTTTTTCCTTTTCTTTTTCTTTTTCCTTATGCTTTTTCTTTTTATCTTTACCTTTCCCTTTAGTCTGTTCGGCTGCTCGTAAAATCAAATTCCGAGCAACAGTTTGGGTACCCGTATGCTCATAGTAATTGGTTGACATATCCAGGAAGGCAGCGAGATAATCCAACTTACTATCAGCAATATTCATAAACTGTTGCAAGTGCGTCACAACGTTTTCTGGCGTTAAGCCACGAGATGCAACAAAATTACTCATCCAGCCCTTAACTGAGGCAAAACTCTCACCCATGAAGCCTAATTTTCCAGCCGTAGTGCCGCCAGGAATTGCACTGCTAATACTCTGATAGGTGGCATTTCCTTCTAATTGCGAAGTATTCACCTGACTAAGAATTGATTGAGCTTTTAGGATGAAGTTGGGACCAAGAGGAATCAATCCATCAACGGCAACTAGGGCAGCCATCCGTATTATGGACTCATTGTGATAGCTTGCTAAGGAAGTTCTAAAAGCTTCAATACTGGTAGGAATGCCGTGCAATCGGCAAAACGCAATCAACTCGACCACCAGCTTTAGAGACAAATCAATGGCTTGTACAGTATCTGCTTTGGGAGTAAGCTGATTTAAAAAATTCAGAAAGCTGATTTTCTCGCCTACTTTGTTTGCCAGTGCTGCTGCACCGATCGCGCTATCAGCACGGTCAATTGTTTGGTAAAGCCATAAGGTTTGTTGATAAACTTCCTTTGGATCGTTGTACAGCGCGATCGCCCTCTCGCCAATCTCCTCAATCACGTCTTTGTCCGTAACGCCTGTAACCGCACGGATGGTGTTTTCAAACCCCACCAAGTTTTGCCACTCCCCAGGAACGACAAAATCGAGCGATCGCAGCATATAAACGGTCATGCTGCTGCTTGGCAGGTTATCCACCAATTTAGAGATTGATTGGTTCACTGAATTTGGCTCCTTTTGCTGGACTACTGAGTTTTAGGCGTTTCTTCGGGGGTTTCTGGAGTTGGGTTAGACTTCAACTGCTGTGCCTCTTTTGCCGATAGTCCTTCACTCTGAGAGCCAAAGTACCAAATTGCCGCCGCCGCCTCAGCGCGAGTTACAGCTTTTTTGGGCTGAAACAGCGTCGTGTACCCGAACACTCTACGAATATTCCCCTGCTCACCATTTTGGAAATCTGCCGCTACTGCCCGCAATGCCTTTGGGTCAATTTTGCCTACATCTTGAAAGCCCCAGGTTTGCTTCACAGCGTCAACTGATGCTGTAGGCAAAGCCTGACGGGTATCCAGAGGTACTTTCCACAAAATCAGATTTTCCCGCGTTAATGGAGCATCCGGGCGAAATAAAACGGCTGTCGTGTCACCCGATAGAGGACTGGGAATCAGCCCCGCCTCTGCCAACGCCTGAATGCTTTGAAAATCTGGATTGGTTCGAGGAACATCCCGAAATGCTGGTTGAGTGGTTTCTGAAGCTAAACGAATTTGCTGTCCCTGACGATTGGCATAAATTCGATTGTTAGCAGCAACCACCCAGCGAGCAAACTCACGGCGAGTTATGGTTTTATTCGGTTCAAACTGAGTGCTACTAGCCTCTGAACTTTTAGAACTAGGCGGGTCAACGGTTAAGACTTCCAATGCTGCCAAGTCTTCAATATGCTGACGCAGTTGTTGGGGAAGTTTATCTAGGTCAGTAAAGTTCTGTGATGAGTCCCCAGTTGTTTGACTGGTAGTTGTTGGGGATACCGTCGATTTCGCCGAGTCTGGCTTACCTATAGGTTGGGAAGCCGCGTCGCCACTGTTACGGATGTACTGAATGTCCAATCTTGTAGCGATTAAGTCCGTTGGACTGGCAGTTGCTGGCGTTGATGAAGGTGTTGCTTTGGAGTTGCCAGCAGTAGCGCCAGAAGCAATGGATAAGGTAACTTGCAAATTATTTCGACGCACTACATAGGTTCCACCCGCGTCATTATCTGGCTTGGAGACAATCTGCCAGCTACCGGACTCGAAGGCTCTTTGGTAAAATCCTTGGATGGCATTAATCGGGTCAGAGGATGACCAAGTCGTTAGCTGACCTTGAGCCGATGGTACTGTTAGAGGTTCGACTTTTTGTAACTGAGCCTGTGGATAAAGGGGAATCTCACTAGGAAAATCTTTTGGCAGTTGCGCTGAGGTTTGATTTTGGGAGTTTCTCTGAGATGCTCCACCAAGAACATTTTGGTTATCCTTCAGCTTGGAGTCTGCTGCGAAGGTGCGCTCCAACGCTTTGCCAGTTGGACTATTGGCGCAGGAGGTCAACAAGCCCAGTAGGCAAGCCGTTAAACCAGCAACTATAACAGGACGTTTATCAAACAGCACGGGTGTTACGGACAAAGAGACTCATTTCCTACGCTAACGCAAATCTATAAGCGAATATGCCTTTCCTGGGGCATTTGTGTGCTAATAAATAAATCTCTCACACGAGTTGCCACATTACTATAGGCGTTAAATCTCTTCAAGCGTGGTATCTTGGCTGAGTATTAAAACTGGCAAAGCGTTCTGGATGCTGGTGCGGTCACGATATCAGCTGTTTTCAGTTCAAACTTATATGGCTTTAGAGAAAAAAGATTTAGCGGCGGTTAATCAGTCTCATGAATTGGCTAATTCGACGCCAGAGGACATCAAACAAGAAGAGTTAAGGGTTGCCGAAGGGCATCAAGAAAAGGCAAACCAGAGGGCGAAATTCTGGCAGCGAATGCGGGAAAACTTGCAAATTATTGCGATCGCTCTTGCCTTAGCGCTATTCATTCGAGCGTTTGTCGCAGAACCTCGGTTCATCCCGTCAGATTCGATGCTGCCGACGTTGGAAGTAGGCGATCGCTTAGTGGTTGAAAAAATTTCCTACCGTTTCCATGCACCCGCCAAGGGTGACATCGTCGTCTTCGATCCGCCCCAACAACTACAAATTCAGGGTTACGCCAAAGACCAAGCCTTCATCAAACGGGTAATTGGCACACCAGGTCAAACGATTCAAATTCAAAACGGCAGAGTTTACCTAAATAACATTCCTTTAAAAGAAGACTATATTGCCCAACCCCCGAACTATCAGATGGCAGTGGTACGAGTACCTGAAGACCAGTTATTTGTTATGGGGGATAACCGTAATAACAGCAACGACTCTCATGTTTGGGGCTTTTTGCCTAAACAAAACGTCATTGGTCACGCTTGTTTCCGCTTTTGGCCTCTTAGTCGCATCGGTCAGCTTTAACTAGACACAAGCGGGAAATCCCCCAGTCGCCGTCGCGTCAGGGGGATGTGAGTGAGTCAGGATTGCTGTTTCAAGTCTGGATTTTGGATATATTTTTTGATAATTTCTAACGGCGCACCACCCCAAGTGTCTCGTACCAAATCCTCAAAGATATTCAGTAACAATAGAAGCAAATCTCTTATAAAAAAGCCGCCATGAAGCTGCCTGATGGTCCGACAACTCCACGCCATCTACGGGTACTACAGACGTTCCGGTGGATGTTTCGCCCCTTGGACGTTTTAGAGGAGCGTGCCCAGCGATATGGGGATACCTTCGCCTTGGGGAGAGACACCTCAACTCCACTCGTGTACTTCAGCAACCCCAAGGCAATTCAGCAAATCTTAACTACCGACTCAGAGATGTTTGAGATCGGTCGTGGGAATAGGGTTCTCAAATTTTTGGTGGGAGAGAACTCACTGATATTACTCGACGGCACGAAGCATCAGCGCCAGCGACGGCTACTGATGCCTCCTTTTCATGGGGAACGAATGCGAGCTTACGGCAAACTGATTTGTGATATCACAGAAAAAGTCATGAGTCAGTGGAAGATTGGCGAACCCTTCTATGTCCGTTCCGCGATGCAAGAGATTTCCCTGCGAGTCATCCTCAGCGCCGTTTTTGGCTTGGATCAGGGACAGCGTTTCGACCAACTCAGGGAACTCCTCTCCTCACTGCTGGATGTAATTGGCTCCCCCTTAACCTCCAGCTTTCTCTTTTTTCCCTCCCTCCAAAAGGATTTAGGTGCTTGGAGTCCTTGGGGACGCTTTCTGCGCCGCAGGCAGCAAATTGACCAACTCCTCTACGCCGAAATTCAGCAACGTCGGGAACAAGCCGATTTATCTGGTGATGATATCCTCTCCTTGCTATTGTCGGCTCGTGATGAAGCGGGTCAGCCAATGACTGATGAAGAGTTACGGGATGAATTGCTGACACTGCTATTTGCGGGTCATGAGACTACCGCCTCAGCCTTAGCGTGGGCTTTGTACTGGGTTGACCATTTACCAGAGGTACGCGATCGCCTTTTGAGCGAACTCGATACGCTTCCTGCCGACGCCGATCCAACTGCGATCGCCCGACTCCCCTATCTCAATGCAGTCTCTCAAGAGACACTACGTATCTACCCTATTGCCATCAATCCCTTCCCGCGCACCTTGAAAGCACCGATGGAGCTAATGGGCTACCAGTTTGAGCCTGGGACAACGCTGCTAATTTCTATATATTTGACTCACCATCGCGAGGATATCTATCCGGAACCCAAGCAATTTAAACCTGAACGCTTCCTAGAACGGCAATTTTCACCCTACGAGTATTTGCCCTTTGGGGGCGGAAATCGTCTCTGTATCGGGATGGCTTTTGCTCAGTATGAAATGAAGTTGGTACTAGCGACGATTCTGTCTCGGTACAACCTAACGCTGGCTGATAACCGTCCCGTCAAGCCGACCCGCCGTGGGTTTACGGTTGCGCCTCCCGGAACTATGCGGATGGTTGTCACCAATCAGCGTCAGAACAGTTCAGTTCGGAATCTCATTCCGAGCAACTCGTAGACGATTATTTCCCAATATCCTCATTCCATAACGTTGGATTGTTCTGGATGAAATTGCTCATCAGTTGCTTACATTCATCCAGGTTTAAGTCGATTACTTCCACGCCGTGGGATTCCATAAATTCTTTTGCACCAGCAAACGTTTCTGACTCCCCTGCAATGACTTTTTTGATACCAAATTGCACAACGGCACCCGCGCAGAGGTAGCAAGGCATCAACGTGGAATAAAGAGTTGTATTTTTGTAGTTGCCGATTCTGCCAGCGTTGCGTAGGCAGTCAATTTCAGCGTGGGTAACGGGGTCACTATCTTGGACGCGCTTGTTGTGTCCTCTGCCGACAATTTGCCCGTCTTTGACAATCACTGAACCGATGGGAATTCCTCCCTCGCTGAGTCCCTGTTTCGCTTCTGCGATCGCTTCTGCCATAAAGTCATCCATAACAGTTTGATGCTAAATAGTTAGATTTTTTTAGAATACTCCTTTCTCAAGTCAGTTACCGTCAGCGCTGTTAGAGACTGTTTGTGAAAAAATCAGCCTGCCTTCAGCTTTTCTTGACAAACAGCCTCTAAATTTAGGCGATTACTTTTTTCTAATCAGGATTGGTTGTGATGGAAGTTGCATCACGAACAAAAGAAATGCTTGAGCTTTATTCCTGATTTAAAAACTCTAAATAAGAATTACTCAATTCCTTCACAGCTAGGTCGTAAAATTGCTTCCCGTGTTCAGGTGTCGCTAAGGCTGGATTAGAACCCATCCGTCCATCCGGATAGCGGCGGCGAAAATCTGCTGCACCATAGATCGGGTATCCAGAAGCAACTTCTGCTGTCAAAGCAGCCTGCTTAATAAAATCAGGATAAACATACTGAGTAACCGCAACCTCAGTCGGCGTGGCATGGGAACCTTCTTGGTTGCCGTACAAGTCCTTTGATAACTTGTAGATAGAGGCGCAGGTAAACCAGTTGGCGACGCGGCACTGTACCCGCTCTGCATTGGGAAGATTTAAATCGCTTAAGTGAGCGTAACTTTCGGAAAAAGCCGCCTTGAGAGTGGCAATATTACCGCCGTGACCGTTAATAAAGAAAAACTTTGTAAACCCTGATCGGGTCAAGCTGGTTAAATAGTCTTGAATAACCTGAATCAAGGTACTGGGTAGCAAGCTAATCGTACCGGGGAAGCGATTGTGATGCAGTGCCATTCCCACGTTGATGGTTGGGCCAACAAGAGCTTGAGTTACTTCACCCACAGCCTGTGCGATCGCTTCTGCACAAATTGCATCCGTGCCAATTAACCCGGTTGGTCCATGTTGCTCTGTTGAACCAATGGGCAAAATAATTCCTTGAGATTGCTCTAAGTAAGCCTCAACCTCTTTCCAAGTACTCAAATGTAACAGCATAGTCTTTTCGTCTCACGTCAATATCATAT
>JALYGX010000304.1 GCA_030776905.1 Cyanobacteriota bacterium
GGTCAGCGTCGGGAGTACGTCACGCCAGTGCCATTGGAATGAAGGGGGAAGCCTTCGCACCCGAATTCATAATTCATACCTAGATTAGGTTGCGAAGGCTTCCCCCTTAGCTTAAGCAATCCTCTGAGCAGCATTTCTGGAGCAGAAATATTCTTGTGTGGATTGACAGAAATGATTTATGAAATTATTGAGCGACTTTTGGTCGATTGTTAAGTATTTAGACTCAGTATATTTCGACTACTGGAGAACAAAGTCATCGCACTTTTGCTCACTCCCGCCATAGCTATTCTTCTGCCGGGAAGGGAGTAAATGTCGTTTAGCTTACTGAACCTGAAGCTAATCAGACACGAGTTCATCTTGCCATCCTGGCAATTGGCTTAAGAAAATATTTTTGGTTTCCAGGTCTAATCCAGTAGGAAACACAAAAAGTTCCTTACCTTGAAGCAATGCCTTACGGTAAAGAGCGAGCGCCTCACTCAAGCAAAAACATGGAATAGGAATCCAAAAGTCGCTGTGAAAGTATACCACAACTTGATTTGTTATTTGCTCTCCTCTGGGGAGGGGATTTTGCCAGGGGGAATTCACAGATCGGTAAACCTTAATGTTCCAGGATTTTTATATATCTCTATATATCTTTGTCGCCGTCATACATCCGTAATTAAATCTATCTAACGTCATAAGTCCCTAGAGCTATTTTTAAGATACTTTAGCTTTTGTAACATCAGCCTTTAGACTTAGCGTCAGTACGTTATGTAATACAAAAATAGGGATGATAAAACTTGGCCTTTGTCCCCTGGGCTATCAAGTCAGAATTTTTCGCTTATCCTCTGGTTAACCAGTTCAGCACCTAGCTGGATAGCGGCTTTCATACTGTTGGCGTTAGCAATACCTTGCCCTGCAATATCAAACGCCGTACCGTGGTCAGGAGAGGTGCGAACGAATGGTAAACCAATGGTCGTGTTAATGGCTCGGTCAAATGCCATTAGTTTTACAGGAATTAAGCCTTGGTCGTGGTAAAGCGCTAGATAGGCATCATGAGCGCTGCTTGACGAGGCAGTACTATACCAGGCTTGACCCGGCTTGACCCAGAGCGTATCGGGCGGCACGGGACCATCCAGTCGCAACCCAGGACGCTGCTGGCGTTCTTGCTCTAACCAAGGAATCAGCCAGTCTTGTTCTTCTCGACCCAGTTGACCTTGCTCGCCACTGTGAGGATTTAACCCAGAAATCGCAATGCGGGGTGTCTCTAAGCCAAAATCGCTGTGCAAGCATTCCACCAGTAAATCGAGTTTCTTCGCCATCAACTCAGGCGTCAGGGTATCCGGTACTTGACGTAGAGGAATATGGGTAGTGGCGAGTAGGGTACGCAGCAACCAACCGCTATGAGGCGATCGCGCTACAAATAGCATCCCAAATCTTTCAACGTCTGAGTATTGCGCTAGCACTTCCGTTTGACCGGGATACTCATGTCCTGCTGCTTTCCATAAAGACTTAGCAATGGGTGCAGTGACGATGCCATCAAACTCGCCTGCTAAGGTACAAGCGATCGCCTTTTCCAGGTAAGCAAAACTCGCTTCCCCACTCGTCGCATTACCCACTCCCGTTGTAATTTGACGCTCGACTGATGACTCTAACTCGATATCGAGAATGGAGAGTAAATCTGGATCTGCCAGGGTTTCGCCCTCCTTAAGGGTTTGTTGCAGTTGAGTGTAGGTGGCTTGCAATAGCGATCGCGTTCCAATCACCGTTAGCTCACACTTACTCGTGACTTGTGAATCTGCCAATGCCTTAAGTAAAACCTCTGGCCCAATTCCCGCCGGGTCTCCCAACGTGACGGCTAAACGGGGACGGCTTTGCTGCGAGCTAGGTTTTTCTGTAACGAAAGTTTTCGCTGTCTTCATTTTTTGAGTGCATCCCCAATTCCGTAGCATTATCACTATTGGTAACGCTTTTCCTGGAGATTGACGCCTCACTGTTCTAAAATACCCCCTATGGCTCTGGATGCCCCTGAGATTATCCGTAACCAAATTTTTACCTCAGTCTAGACTCCCTGGGCTGGAAGTAAGGATGGGAGCGGTAAAGTTAGACTTAATCAAACTTTTTTGCGAATGCACTAGGAAAGGAGAAACAATGAACCCTGAAATTTTTAATGCTGCCGTGTTGTGCTTTACCTTGATTCTTGTGGGCTTGGGCTTAGGCTTTTTATTACTCAAAATCCAAGGCGGGGAAGAAGAGGCTTAAAGTCGTCGTCGGTGTAGCTTCCGAGAACAAATTTAGTTTTTGCGCCTACACCGACGAGACTCTAACTTGAAAGTCATGAGTGACGAGGGCTGAGTGATGAGTTCTGAGTAGTGGACTGGCGTTCCTAGAGGGCTGTCAATAGCGGCACTAGGAGTCTCTATAAAGTTTGATGTGGGATAGTTCAAGTATTTCTGATAAGATCTTGTAGAAAGTTTAAGATTCTTTACTAAATTTCTTTGATGAACTTGTTGGTCGTTGGTGCAACAGGCACCTTAGGAAGGCAGGTGGTTCGTCGTGCCCTAGACGAAGGCCATCAGGTGCGCTGTTTTGTCCGCAATCCAAGAAAAGCAACTTTCTTAAAAGAATGGGGGGCTGAAATTGTTCAAGGTGACCTCACCTCCCCAGAAACCCTACCGCCCGCACTCGAAGGCATCACTGCTATCATCGATGCGGCAACATCTCGACCGGCAGACTCTCTCACCATCAAACAGGTGGACTGGGATGGTAAAGTCTCGCTGATTCAAGCGGCGGTAGCAGCGGGTGTCGAACGGTTTGTCTTCTTCTCAATTCTGGACGCTGAGAACTTTTCTCATGTCCCGCTGATGGAAATCAAGCGGTGTACGGAACTTTTCTTGGCAGAATCGGGCTTGAACTATACGATTTTGCAGCCCTGCGGCTTTCTGCAAGGGTTGATCGGTCAGTATGCAATTCCGATTTTGGATGCGCAGGCGGTTTGGATTACTGGTGATTCTTCTCCAATCGCCTACATGGACACTCAGGACGTTGCTAAATTTGCCGTTCGCGCTCTTGAGGTTCCAGCAACAGAAAATAAGACGTTTCCCGTTGTTGGGGCGCGTGCTTGGGGAGCTTACGAAATTATCCGTTTGTGCGAGCGCTTGTCTGGAAAAGATGCCAGAATTGCCCGACTCCCCCTCGGCTTCCTCCGTGGGGTGCGTCGAGTTGTACGATTCTTTCAATGGGGCTGGAATGTCTCTGATCGGCTTGCCTTTACTGAGGTATTGGCAACGGGTAAGCCTCTGAGTGCTCCAATGGACGAGGTATACGAAGTCTTTGGTTTAGCTCCCAAGGAAACCACAACCTTAGAAGCCTACCTGCAAGAGTACTTTAGTCGGATTATGAAGAAGCTAAAGGAAATCGATTTTGAGAAAAACAAAAACAAAAAGAAGGCTCCCAAAAAGACACCATTTAAATCTAAGTCCTAGAAGCGCTTTTCAGCATAATGACAGCGATTAAGATATGTCCCGTATGTCACGCTAAAATTATCTGATAAGCAAAAATACTGGATGCTTGGCTTGAGGCGTTTCCAAAAGAAAAGGTAGAGCAGTGAATTGACTACTGTTACTACCGTCGCCTTTGCCTGCGACCAGTAGTTAAGAAGGAACAACGGCTTGGACTTATCAGGGAATTTCCCTGTGTAAGCTTGCGCCGAAGCACTCATTGTTCCTGACCATTTGACCACAACGCGGACTGGTGAGCGTGCCCAAACTAGGCATCATATACAACGATCTCAAACCCGTGGCTTGTCGTATCGCTACGGAGTTACAAGACAAACTGACTGCCTCAGGTTGGGAAGTTTGCATGGCTACGGGCATCGGAGGAATTCTTGGCTATTCGCGTCCTGACTCTCCCGTTTGTCATACTCCGAGCGACAAGCTTGCTCCTCCGGGGTTTGATGAGAAGATGGCTTTTGCGATCGTACTGGGAGGAGATGGTACTGTTTTATCGGCTTTTCGCCAGGTTGCTCCTGATGGCATCCCTTTGCTGGCGGTGAATACGGGTCACATGGGTTTCCTAACAGAGGCTTATGTGAACGAACTGCCCCATGCCTTGGAACAAGTCATGGCAGGAGAGTATGAAGTTGAAGAGCGAACGATGCTCTCAGTTCAAGTGATTCGGAACGATCGCATTTGGTGGGAGGCACTGTGTTTGAATGAGATGGTGCTGCACCGAGAGCCATTGACCTGTATGTGCCATTTTGAAATTAAAGTGGGCCGTCACGCGCCAGTGGATATTGCGGCTGATGGGATTATTGTATCCACCCCGACTGGATCGACCGCTTATTCTCTTAGTGCTGGAGGCCCTGTGGTGACGCCTGGGGTGCCAGTGCTGCAATTAGTGCCCATCTGCCCTCATTCTCTGGCGTCTAGAGCATTGGTTTTTGCTGATAGTGAGCTGGTAAAGATTTTACCAGCGACTCCCGATCCGCTGGTATTGGTGGTTGATGGCAATGCGGGATGCTATGTATTGCAAGACGATCGGGTGCATATGGAGCGATCGCGTTATTCAGCTCGTTTTATCCGTTTGCAACCTCCGGAGTTTTTCCGAATTCTGCGAGAAAAGTTAGGTTGGGGTTTGCCCCACATTGCCAAACCAACTTCTGTTGAACTGCCTTAGGGATCGAAGAGAATTTAATTCGTTGTTTTTGGTTCTCTGACTCGTTGTCATTGCTCGTTTTCATTGGTTATTGATTCAAGAACCAAAAACTAATGAAAAAGGACAAAGTCGGTGTTCTAGCTGTTACTGTTTGTTTTGTTGGCTTTGCTGGTTTTGCTGAAACTGCTCGATTTCTCGTTTCTGTTCTGGTGTAAGTATGGCAGCGATTTGAGTATTAAATGATTGCAAAATCTCTACAATTTTATTTTTTTGTGCATCGGAGAGATTTTTGATTGCTCCTAACCCCTCTCCGTTTTCTCTCCCAGTGGCAAACTGAGTCTTTTGCTCGGCGTTGAGGAGAGCTTCAATCTGAGTAACAGTGTTCATCTTCAGCTGCTCAAATTTGGCTTCTTGCTGTTGGCTAAAAACAATCCGGGGTCTTTGCTGCTGGGGTGACGGTGTTTGAGCAAAAGCTGGTAGGGAAGTAGCAGCAATGGTAACCGTCGCGATCGCTCCAGCAAACATCCGCAAGAGTTTAAGTTTCATGATTTTTCCCCAAGTGATAAGACGTAGCGGTCAATCTTTACTAGGCTCTCTTGCCCAATACAGTATTGCCCTCTCTCCATTGGTATAGATATAAGGGGGGATAATTTCTCTAGCGATCGCTAGAATATCAGCCAAGTAGTCGCTGCAAGTAGGAAGAAGACTTGTTCATAGCTAACAGTTCAGGGTTAGTGGGCTACTACCATGAACCCTGAACCCTGAACAGCCCTCACCCAAATCTTGATTACTTCACCGACGTTCTAGGAGTCAGGAGTCAATGATCTCCAGAAAGATTATTGCCTGAGTTATTCAATTGATGAATGTGGTGACTAACCCATTGAGCATTTTCTCGAAGCAGATGCAGAATTCCGCCGCGAATCAAAACCTTTATAAGCAACCGCTCACGCCAAGTAGCAAGGCAAAGAAGGTTAGGGTCTTTGGGCAAAGATTGCGAATTCTTAACAATTGTCGAACAATTAGGGTTATGACTCAGGACATAGGCAATTAGCTTTTGCCGAAGTTCAGGCAGACGAAAGGCAGCTTGATAGGGATACTCAGGATACTCCTTCAAGACATTTTCAATTTCTTTGATAACAACTTTTCGCGTGCTTTCTTTGTCAAGTGACATTGATAATTTCTTATTAACTCAGTAAATCTCAAAGTAATGGCTTCGGCTATCTTTCACATCTCTTTACAGAATGAATTAATTTCTCGTTGGAGTTTGATGTTTGTTTAAGCCACCAGACCTTGTATATGCAGCTACTCAGTTCCTTCATAGTTAATTTCTTCAGTAGTTAGCTCTAAATCCAAGCGGCGTCGATGTTCTGGGAGAAATATATCTGAGGAAGTATTTCTTAAGATAGAGAAAAAACCTGAAAAAAGCACTTAAATGTTGATAAGAGCTTGTTGTCCTATTTTTTCAAGAGTCTGATGGAATTTTACAGCCAGAAAAAATAAATTACCTGACCTTGGAGCTGGCAGAAAATTTCATCCATTTAGCGATAAACATTTTAGTTAAAGGGATAAGAACATGAACATTCTGGCTTGGATAGTTTTAGGTCTTATTGCTGGCGCGATCGCTAAAGCCATTTACCCAGGTCATCAAGGAGGTGGAATTGTTTCAACCATCTTGCTCGGCGTTGTCGGAGCCTTTGTCGGTGGAAGTTTAGCGATACTGCTTACTACGGGAAAATTATCGCTGGCAGCAACAACTTTAAGTGTTCCGGGGATTGTTCTAGCCGTTTTAGGCGCACTGGTGGCAATCTTCATCTGGCATCTATTTAACCAACGCCGCTTCATTTAACAACGCAATTGGAGGTCAGCTATCCTGATCCAAATACTGTTTGGTTAACCTCTCCTTAAAATAGGCAGGCGCACAGACATGGAAGCGAACGAACTCCTGAAACAATACGCAGCAGGTGTTAGAGACTTTACTGAAGTCAACCTAAGTGAGGCTTTCCTAGAAGGAGCCAATCTTAGTGGAGCCATTTTAGACAGAGCACAATTAGATGGAGCCAATCTCAATCAGGCTAATCTTACTCATGCCAGTCTCTCTCAAGCTGACCTGAATGGAGCTTCGTTAAAGAATGCCGACCTCCAAGGAGCCAACCTAAGTGGAGCGATTCTGGAGGGGGCGGTTCTAGATGGAGCGATGCTCGACAGTGCTGACTTAAGTCAGTCTGAGCTGGTTATAGCCAACCTTCACCAAGCTACCCTAAGTGAAGCTACCCTAACTGAGGCTAACTTGAGTGCCGCTAATTTGGAGTCAGCCGACTTAAGTGGGGCGGATTTAGCTGTTGCCGACTTGACTCAAGCGAATTTGAGCCATGCTGACTTGAATGAAGCTAACTTGAGTGGAGCCAATCTAGACGGAGCCAATCTAGAGGGAACCCAACTGGATGAGGAGCAAAATATTTAAGCTCTCACAACTTACGCCACAACCTGACTGTAGGGTGCGTTATTGACGCACCCTACAGCTAAATTATTAACGCCAAGGGCTTTTTCATCAGGCTTGCTCCTCTATAGCGAAATCATTTAAGATTCGCTGGCTAGCATGGAGGTGATAAGCCTGACTGTATACTTGGCTAACGTTTTGCCAAGTCAGTGGTTTTACCATTATTAGTGTCTCCTTTTGTTTAGGGGAGCGACAAGCTAGCGGGTTAGCGTGCAATCTTTGCCGCTGGCTTTGAGCTGGCAAATCTTGATATGCGCACTTCACAGGTTGAAGACATCATGTGTGTATATAGAATGCAGCCAGAAAACGAGTAATTTTTTTCTATGTGTGTATGTAAGGACTGAAATGCCCAAACGGAGACGAGCAGAACCGGAAGCGCACGGCGAGAAAAAGCAGCGCATGAATATTATGCTGACTCCCACGGCGGCAAACGTACTAGATAGTCGTGCTGAGGTGATGGGGATTAGTCGCTCAGAGTTGATTGAGCGACTAGCCAGAGGATTAGTGCAGTTGACGCCTGACGACTTGGAGAAATCACAAAGTCCCTCCAACAACTCATCAGCATGAGTCGAGACGAGTTAGCTGGGAAAGGTATATTTTGTGGACGCAAAGCAAAAAGCGATCGCCGCCAGCAGCTAACAGTACAAATTGAGGTAGGGAAAGCGTTGAGAGAGAAGCTAGGAAGCTTTAATGGCGAATGGAAACGAAAAGCGATCGCCATTATTGAATCTAGCTTTTATCCATGCAGTAGCGATCGCCCGTGCAGGAAAATTGTTGCTTCGCTGTAGGATATCCAGAGTCAATCTACAGGTTTAACTGGTGGAACCAACGGAAGTGCAATACCTTATTCTTAACGCCCTAGAGACTATCGATCTGCTTCAATTCAGACTTTATGATGAAACTACGGGTGCTTGGTTGCTGATAACTCCTAGCCCTGTCTTACCCATATCGTACCTCCAGCAAGACGGTGAAATTGTCCCCGGAACATGGATATCAGAATAATGAGAGAACCTACTGAACTGGAAAAACAACAATATGCAAGACTGGGTGAAATACTGGCACTTGGACGGCAACGTTACTTAGATGCTGGGGGGAATCCTCGGCGTTGTCCAAGTGGTCTAAATGGTGATGATTACTTGACAGATGAGGAACGGCAAGAAGCCCTAATGTTAGGGCGAAAAGTTTTTGGTGTTTACGTCAAGGATGGTTCCGTCTACTGCCAAGGGCGATCATGGAAGTTACCTAATTACTTGGCAGAGCAACAGGATGAAGCGATGCGCGAATCTTCAGTAGGGCTATGATCGTCAACCGACCTGATAAAGTTTTCCTATGAGTACCGTAGAGCTTCGCGATCCAGTTAGCGATCGCCTTTTCATCAACTGACTCCTGTAATAAACTTTTTAATCCGACAATCAATTAATTATCAGAAGAGAAAGTAGTTCCTACCTCTGGCAGCCCCACCGTCTTGCAACACGCCGCCAGCTTTTCGTATGCGTAGCAGAACAAGTCAGAAAGCCCTTAAGCAGGAAAAAGCATTATTTTTGATTGCCGCAAAATCCTACCAGCTAAGTGTAAATAATTTGTGAATAGGCAAATCGACATACACCAACACTTGCCTTCAGGATTGCTACGGCAACGCTTCACGCTGTACACAAAAAGGTTATAGTGGGCGATAAACTTTGCCTACCTCTGCTAAACGCTGAAAATTTAGGAACACAGCGTTATAGGGGGATATATCTTATTGTTACCCTGATTGTGGCTTTCCCCGAACTATGGATACACTTGCCTACCTTCATTTCGCCATCACTTATGAGGCATCTACCAACTCTGAGCAAGGCACTGTCGCCGATAACAATTTATTTTTCCAGGAACTAGATTGGACAAAGTGCCGCAGTGCAGCGTGGATTCCATTGTTCTTCTTTGCCATTGCTCTGTTCTCATTGAGTTTGGCTAGTCCTACTCTGGCTCTGGAGAAAGGAAACAAAGGTTCTCCAGTTACCTCCCTCCAGAAAAAATTGCAAGCAGCCGGATACTTTAATGGACCTGTCACGGGATATTACGGCTCCTTAACTCAGGAGGCTGTGAGTGAATTTCAGAAAGCCAAGGGACTAACCGCTGATGGAATTGCTGATGAAGTGACGCTCAAAGCCCTGGAATTTAGTTCGGGAGAACCAGTACCCTCCCAGCAAGCCACCCCGCAGCCAGTGGAATCTAGTTCGGGAGAACCAGTACCCTCCCAGCCAGCCACTCCGCAGCCAGTAGTCACTGATGAGCTTAAAGAATTAGCTAGCCCCACTCAAACTCTGGAGAAAGGAGCCAGAAGTTCTCAAGTTACCTCCCTCCAGAAAAAACTGCAAGCGGCGGGATACTTTAACGGACCCGTTACAGGATATTACGGCTCTTTGACTCAAGAAGCTGTCAGGAAATTTCAGCAAGCCAACGGGATAGTTGCTGATGGGGTGGCTGACAAAATGACGCTCAAAGTCCTGGAATCTAGTTCGGGAACCCCAATCCCCTCCCAACAAGCCACCCCACAGCCAGTAGTCGTTGATCAGCCTAAAAAATTGGCTAACCCGACTCAGACTCTGGAGAAGGGAACCAGAGGTTCTCAAGTTACCTCCCTCCAGAGAAAACTGCAAGCGGCGGGATACTTCAATGGACCCGTTACGGGATATTACGGCTCTTTGACTCAAGAGGCTGTCAGGCAATTTCAGAAAGCCAAGGGGATAGTCGCTGATGGGGTGGCTGACAAAATGACACTCAAAACCCTGGAATCTAATTCGGGAACACCAACCCCCTCTTCTGGATTCACTGATGAATCTAAAGGAGAAAGTTGGGGCAATCCAGGCATCCCCCAAAAAACATCTCCGCCTGATCAAAAGACTCCTGAGAAAACATCTCCTGCTGTTGAAAAACCATCCCAGGAAAAATCTCCTCCTGTTCAAAGCGAGATGAAGCTCAAAAAAACTATTTCTGGCAAGATTTCACCCAAATCAGTAGTTCATTCGGGTACGGGTTTATTTTTTGTCCAAAACATGATGTATGGTCACACGATAACGGTTTATGACCGGAATCATAACTTAGTAAAAACCATCCCTGATGCTGTGAATTTACCAAAATACGGTTATTCAAAGTTCAAAGGTAATTACAAAGGCGCTCCGGTTGAGGCGGCTTTTTCTCATAACGGCGAGTATGCCTGGGTCTCTAATTACCAGATGTATGGCTCTGGCTTTAACAATCCTGGGAGTGATGAATGTAGCCCATCTCAAAAAACTGACAAGAGTTTTTTGTATCGAATTAATACTGAAACTCTAAATATTGAAAAGGTAATTCAAGTGGGTTCCGTCCCTAAATTTGTAGCGGCTTCACCCGATAATGAATTGGTACTGGTTAGCAACTGGTGTAGCTGGGACTTGAGTATAGTGGATACTGATAAAAACCAGGAGATCAAACGAATTCAATTGGGTAAATATCCTCGTGGGATTGTAGTAGATGAAAATTCAGAAAAAGCCTATGTTGCCGTGATGGGTTCTGAGGACATTGCTACCGTAGATCTCAAGAATTTTTCAATAGGATGGCTAAGAAATATTGGTCATTCACCGCGCCACTTGAACATAGACCCGGCAGGTAAGTATCTCTACAGTACTTTGAATGGTGAGGGGAAAGTTGCGAAGATTGATTTGTCCTCAGGCAAGGTGCTGAAGAAAATTGTCAGCGGGAATCAGCCTCGCAGCATGGTGATATCAGATGATGGTCAACGGCTTTATGTTGTTAACTACGGCTCCAATACGGTTAGTAAAGTTCGTACCAGTGATATGAAAGTTCTACAAACTGTTAATGTTAATGAGGCTCCGATTGGGATTACTTACGATCCACAAACTAGGGAAATCTGGGTGGCTTGCTATTCCGGCAGTATCATGGTTTTTCAGGACTAAGAGCAAAGCGCCAACAATATCCTAGAAGTCTGGGGGTACGCAACCGCAGGTGTTTAGGCAATTTATCCCGAAAGTAGCAAAAATCTACGTAACATTATTTGGAACCTCATTCAAGCTGCCTTAGAGGAGAGCGTGTCGTGAACTACCAACAAAAGCTAAGTCCCTGGACTATTGTCCGCATACAACCCGACCAGAAACGCATCACCGTCGCCCGCTTTCGTCGTCGTAGCGATGCGGAGGGTCATGTGAACGTCTTGAAGCAGATGGTACCGGACGCTGAGTTTGCGATCGCTTTTGAGTGTCACAAGAATGCAGTTGATTAATTTATTGTTTATGAATACCTGTAGTGACTACAGGTAGAGCAAACTTATAACCCAAATCACTACCAGGATTGGGTTGAACTTGGACTAAGACTCCGACATTAGTAGAGACTTTGCGATCGCCAGATGGCTCAAATTCCACTTTTCCTGTAGCACCATCTGCCGAAAAATCAGGACTTGAGAGTACCTGTCTTAGCTGCTGACGATCAGGACTGCCGTTAATCCTTCTCAAACCTTCGACAATTGCCTGAGTCGCATCGTAGGCTGTAGCCGTTCGCCAGTTCACGTCTCCATGCCAAAACGTTTTAGCTTTCCGGGCAAATTCAGAGTTTAGTAGACTATGCCAGGGAATGGCAACCACCAACTCACTCTGTGCCGCTGCCTTGCCACAATCCTTGAGTGTTCTTGAATTGTACATCGCGTCTCCACCCAATAGCTTCAGCTCTCCATTGTTGCTATTGACAATTCCCAGTGCCTTGTTTAAGTCAGCCTTTGTGTCGGGAATCAGCAGCAGCACCTTAGCTTTTTGTTGTTTGGCTTGATTGACACATTCGCTAGCACTGAAGCTTCCCGGAGATAGGTCACACTCAACAACAAATTGCTTTGAGGGAAGCCTTTTTTGGAACTCTTCCTTAAGAGATTTGCTGTAAGCGTTGCCAGGA
>JALYGX010000305.1 GCA_030776905.1 Cyanobacteriota bacterium
AGGTCAGCGATCGCATTTTGTCCCTGTGCGATCGCTGACTCTTTTCCAAGCTTCTCAAAACCGGGTAACGCTTCACCAAAATACTGAATCCCTTCGCAAAAGCTAGGGGCTTGAGTAACAGTGGTCATAACTTAGATACCTCTTATATAGTTGCGTCCCCGTAAGGACTCGCTTCAATTGATTCAATTAGGTAGATCGTACAGTCTGATCAGCCGAGAAATAGTGCATCCAAGCCTCAGCTCAAGATTAAGAGCAATGAAATATCTTATTTATTAGATTGAATTTATTAGCGATCGCCCCAATCTGCTGCTAGTTCCATTTCAGCTAAGATGTTGCGTCCTTCTCAAGAAGCTGTTGATGGAGCTAGGCGAAAAGTCCCCCTGGCAGCGGGAGCCTTTATACCCAAGTTCTCGGTAAAGACGAGTGCACTTTTGTAAGCGAGGTCGCTATGCTGAGTAGAGCATCCTGCTGTGTATCTGCGTAGCAGGTCTGAAGGAGCAAACGTTTAACAGCAACTCATGAAACTGCCTGATGGCCCCCGTACACCCTCTCTACTACAAACAATCCAGTTAATTGCTCAACCCACTCAATTTCTGGACTTATGTCGAGAGCGATATGGAGACCCCTTTACATTGCGGGTACTTGGTTTAAATTCCCCACCTGTGGTGTTTTTCAGCCAACCCCAAGCGATTCAAGATATTTTTACACTGCCGTCATCGCAGTTAGACTTCCGTAAGGCAACCCATGTCTTTGAACCGTTGATGGGGAGCCAGTCATTGATTTTGCAGGAAGGGCGTAGTCATCAGCGCCAACGGCAGTTGATGATGCCGCCGTTCAAAAGCGATCGCATGAAAAGCTACGGTCAGCTCATTTGCGAAATTACCGAGCAGGCCATGACGCAGTGGACGCCCGGTTTATCTTTTTCCATCCACAAAGCCATGCCAGAAATTACCCTCCAGATTATCTTACGGGTGGTCTTTGGCATTGATCCCGGTCCGCGTTACCAACAGTTAGAAAAGCTGTTGAGTTCCCTCTTGGAGGACGTTACCACTCCTTTATACTCCAGTCTGTTTTTCTTCCCGCCCTTGCAAAAGGATTTGGGGGCTGGGAGTCCTTGGGGTCGCTTTCTGCGACGCCGCCAGCAAATTGATGCATTGATCTATGCCGAGATTACTGAACGCCGTTTGCAAGACAACGAGTCTCGTTCAGATATCCTGTCGCTGCTGATCAGTGCGCGTGACGAAGACGGTAATCAGATGAGTGACGTTGAGTTACGTGATCAGTTAGTCTCATTACTACTACTGGGTTATGAAACGACGGCGGCTGCCCTTTCTTGGGCATTTTACTGGATTCATTCCTCACCAGCCGTACTGGAAAAGCTGCAAAGCGAACTGGATACCTTGGGTGAAAATCCCGAACCTGGGGGAATTGCCCGACTGCCCTACCTGACAGCCGTGTGTCAGGAAACGCTGCGAGTCAATCCAATTGCTTTGATTTGTACGCCCCGGATGACCAAGGAGCCGTTGCAGTTGGCAGGCTACCATGTTGATGCGGGTGCAATTTTGATTCCTTGTATTTATCTGGCTCATCGACGTTCAGAGGTTTTCCCAGAGTCTGAACAATTCAAACCAGAGCGATTTCTCAAGCAAAAATTTTCGCCTTATGAGTATTTACCCTTTGGCGGAGGCGATCGGGGCTGCATTGGAATGGCGTTTTCGATGTTTGAAATGAAATTAGTGCTGGCAACGATTTTGTCCCGTTTTGAGCTATCACTGAGCGAGCAACGTTCGGTTCGGCCTGTACGCCGTGGCATCACGATCGTGCCGTCGGGGGGTGTCCCAGTTATCGTTCAACGTAGGCGATCTCACCATAACGTTCAGTGTGTTTAAAAATTAGTTAAGCCAAAATCAAAACTTTAAATTTCCCATGCCTTTTTTTCTATTTGTGCGATCGCACCTAGTAAGTTTTCACAATCAACAGACAGTTGCGGTTATCATCGGTGCGGGTATAACTGAGCTTGTCGGCAATCTTTTGCAAAATAGCGATACCGCGACCACCCCCAGAGTGCCCGTCTACCCGTTCCTCGGTCTTCTGGAGTCGCTGTTCTAAATCAAAGGGGGGTCCCTGATCCCAGATCCGCAGCTCTAAAGAGTGAGGATATAGAGTAAGTTCGATATCAATAAGCACATTACTTGGGAGATCTTTATGAGCATGACGAACGGCGTTAGTAAACCCCTCCGCTAGGGCTAATTGACACTGTATCCAAACTTTTTTAGGAATGGACGGTTGGTTAAACTGGTCAAACCATGACAAAACTCGATCTAAGGCCCTAAGGTCGCTGGGCACTTGCTGGCTAGACTTTACAAAATCTTTCAACTGCTCAAAGCCTTTTAAATCAACAACATCAAAGGTTGGTCGTAAACGCATTGATACTCCCTGTTGAACCATCCAGTCTAGCCTGGATTTAACCCTTGTTCTACCATTGATGAACGCACCCCAAGAGCCGAGCGCTTTCTGTTAAAACTATACGCAACTAAATTCAGTTGTAGTCTGTGTTGTAAACCAGTGCATCTGCAACCTCCTAAGAGTGACTTTACCTCGATGCCATGAACCAAATTCTGATTATTGATGACGACCCGGCGATTCAGATGTTACTGAAACGGACACTGAATAAGGAGGGTTATGAGGTTGCAGTTGCCAGTAACGGCGAAGAAGGTCTGGCACAGGCCCGACAATTACGTCCGGGGCTAGTTCTTTGTGATTGGAATATGCCAGGAATGACCGGACTGCAAGTTTGCCGCCAAGTCAAGGCAGCACCAGAACTTTCAACTACCATGTTTGTTCTGCTGACCTCTCGCAATGCTCTTGAAGATCGTGTTAAAGGATTGGATGCTGGCGCGGATGACTTTTTGTCCAAACCTGTTGAAATGCCTGAGTTGGAGGCGCGAGTGCGATCAAACTTGAGGTTGCACGAACTCAGCCGCGATTTACAGGACCAAAAGCAACTGCTGGAGACGGAATTAGCAGAAGCGGCGGAATACGTAAGTTCTATCCTGCCCGATCGCATGACGGAGCCACCCGTCACCATCGATGCCCGATTTATACCCTCTCGTCAACTAGGGGGTGATGGCTTTGATTATTACTGGCTTGATTCAGAGCATTTAGCAATTTATCTACTGGATGCCTCTGGACATGGCTTACGAGCTGCCTTACCTACCCTCTCGGTCTTAAATTTGCTGAGGTCGCGAGCGCTACCTCAAATCAATTACTATCAACCCAGCGATGTTTTACGCGGGTTAAACGAAACCTTCCAGATGACTCAGCGCAACGATAAGTACTTTACCATCTGGTACGGAGTTTATAATCGGTTCAATCGTCAATTAGTTTACGCCAGCGCTGGACATCCACCCGCTATATTGCTCTCTGGAAAGCCAGCTTCAGATGTTCAGGTAAAACGTTTGAAGACTTTAGGCTTGCCCGTCGGGATGTTCCCTGATGCCGATTATGTTGATGAATGGTGTGAAGTCGTCGAACCTAGCACCCTATATGTTTTCAGCGACGGGATTTATGAGATTAATCAATCGGATGGCACGATCTGGGGACTTGACCCATTCGTTGAGCTGCTGGCGGACTGTAGAAATAGAAGTGTCTCTAACCTAGACCAGGTCTTGCACGCGCTAAAATCCGTGAACCCCAAAGACTATTTTGACGATGATTTGTCTTTACTAGAAATCAACTTCAACTAACGGATTCTTTGGAGGCGAGCAATTTCTATTTAGGTAGTAGAAACAACAGTTTTCTCAAAGTCTTCTCTCGTTGGAAAGATTTCAAAGACCCGATCCATGCTTGTCAATTCAAATAACATTTTTATTTGCTCGTTGATAGAGCAAATAAAAAGCTTACTACCAGCAGCACGCACCGTTTTCAGTGCTAGGACAAGCGCTCCCAAACCAGAACTATCCATGAAGGTCACGTCTTTGAAATCAATCAATACAATATCGACATTAGATTCCACAAGGTTAGTAATCTCTTGACGAAATTGACCGGCTTTTGTGCCGTCTAAGATTCCAGAGGGTTGAACAACTTTAACAACAGGATTCATAGGCTACTTAAGACTTACTAGTTACGTGAACCTAGACTTTGCCAGTATAACTGTGACAATTACTTTCAGCCAGACTCTCGATTAGAAAGTGCTGCCCTTGCGTTCCGGGGGTGTAGCCCATGCTGACTGCTGAGTATGGAGTTTAGCTAGAGATTGAGCGGGGTGTAAAGAGTACGCACTGGGGAAGAATTACAACCCAATTTCATTCCCCTGATAGACTAGCGCTCCTTTTCATTTCTTTACAATCGGGGAGTTAGTAGTCTATAGAGTTCCATCCATGCAATCTTACGATGTCGTGCTTATTGGTGCGGGTCACAACGGACTGGTCTGTGCCGCCTATCTGCTAAAAGCGGGTTATAGTGTCTTATTACTAGAAAAGCGTTCTGTCCCTGGTGGTGCGGCAACTACGGAAGAAGTCATGCCAGAGGAAGCCCCAGGTTTCAAGTTTAATTTGTGTGCGATCGACCACGAGTTTATTCACTTAGGACCAGTCGTTGAGGAATTAGAACTCAACAAATACGGATTGGAATACCTGTTCTGTGACCCTGTGACCTTTTGCCCTCATCCGGATGGGAAATATTTCTTGGCTCACAAGTCAGTTGAGAAGACTTGTGCGGAGATTGCGCGATATAGCGATCGCGATGCGAAAAAATATGCTGAATTTATAGACTACTGGCAGCGCGTCACCAAAGCCATCACTCCCATGTTCAATGCGCCGCCCAAGTCGATTCTTGATATCGCCGGTAACTATGGCGCGCAGAATATCAAAGATCTGCTATCGGTAATTGGTGGCGTTGACAAAGCACTGGACTTGATTCGCAATATGCTAACCAGTCCAGAAGACCTCCTTAACGAGTGGTTTGATTCCGAGATCGTCAAAGCTCCACTAGCAAGACTCGCCGCAGAATTAGGAGCGCCTCCTTCCCAAAAAACGATCGCTATTGGGGCGATGATGATGTCATTACGTCATAACCCTGGGATGGCAAGACCTCGTGGCGGTACAGGCGCACTGGTTAAAGCCTTACTAAAGCTGGTTAAAAGTAAGGGTGGTGAAGTTTTGTGCGACCAGCACGTCGAGCAAGTTTTAGTGGATGACGGTCGTGCTGTGGGTGTAAGAGTTGCTGGCGGCAAAGAGTACCGCGCTAATAAGGGTGTAATTTCTAATATTGACGCGAGGCGCTTATTCCTACAAATGGTTGACCCGGCTGATATCCACTCCGCCGATCCCAACCTGCGAGAGCGCCTAGAGCGACGTATTGTCAATAATAATGAAACAATTCTCAAGATTGACTGTGCTCTATCAGAAGTGCCCCGCTTCGAGAAGTTTGACCACAAAGATGAATACCTAATTGGCTCAGTGCTGATTGCTGATTCTGTGGCTCATGTAGAAGAAGCACACTCTCTGGCAGAGAGGGGAATTATTCCCGACTCTAATCCCTCAATGTATCTGGATGTCCCAACCGTACTAGACCCGTCGATGGCTCCCGACGGAAAGCATACGTTATGGATTGAGTTCTTTGCTCCTTACCAGATTGCTGGCGCTGAGGGGACTGGTTTGAAGGGTACGGGTTGGACGGATGAACTGAAAAACAAAGTGGCTGACCGCGTAATTGATAAATTGGCAGATTATGCGCCGAATATCAAAAATGCGATTATGGCTCGTCGCGTGGAAAGCCCAGCAGAACTAGGAGAGCGGTTAGGGGCATACAAAGGAAACTACTACCACATAGACATGACGCTCGATCAGATGATCTTCTTCCGTCCCTTGCCAGAAATCGCTAACTACAAGACGCCGATTGATAATCTATATCTCACAGGTGCTGGGACTCATCCGGGCGGTTCGATCTCTGGAATGCCGGGGCGTAACTGTGCCCGTGTGTTTTTGAGTACTCAGCAGCCGATCGCCCAAAGGCTGAAAGATGCTGGTAATACGGTTAAAGCTGCAGTAGAGGGTGTATTCAACCCCAGCTAGAAAGCTTTGTCTATGTTGGGAGCTGCGAAATCGCAGATACACGCGGATAAACTTGCTCTGCATCGGTCTGCGGTTTCAAAGAAGATGAAGGTTGTCAAAAGCTTGACGTTGGGAGACAGCTCCTAATTAGCATTAACCACATCAACCTTTGTATAGATAAAATGTCATCCGGGCTACTGATGGCTAGAACCCTCTAAAAATGGTGAAATAAGTAACGATGTTACTGATGCAGCAGCGATGACAGACCAGATTTTGATTCTTGGGGGGCGAGGACGAATTGGTAGCTGTGTAGCGAAGGATCTCCTTGCCAAAACCGAGGCGAAAATTACAGTTACGGGGCGGCAGACGACAACGGACGTGGCTCTTGGGCAACAGGCAGAGCCGCGAGTGCAGTATCTTGCCTTAGAGTTGGCAGATACTGAGGGGTTGAGGCAGGCGATCGCTTCTCATAATCTGGTGATTCACTGTGCCGGTCCCTTTGTCTACCGTGACGCTACTGTCCTGAAAACTTGTATTGAACAAGGCGTTAACTATCTAGATGTCAGTGACAACCGGGCTTTTACCCGTAAAGCTCTAGCTTGTGGCGATGCGGCGGCGGCGGCTGGAGTTACGGCAGTTGTGAATACGGGGATTTTTCCTGGCATTTCCAATAGCATGGTACGTCATGACGTGGAACAGTTGGATGAGGCAGAACGGATTCATCTGAGCTATGTGGTGTCGGGTTCTGGCGGTGCTGGAATTACCGTGATGCGGACAACGTTTCTGGGTTTACAGCAGCCGTTTGAAGCTTGGATCGATAACCAATGGCAAACGGTGAAACCGTATAGCGATCGCGAAAAAATTAAATTTCCTGCTCCTTACGGCAATGCAGGCGTCTACTGGTTCGATATGCCAGAAGCCTTTACCCTCGTTGACTCGTTTCCAGTTAAAACCGTCATTACTAAATTCGGTTCTGTTCCCGATTTTTATAATCATCTCACTTGGATTGCTGCCCATATATTCCCGTCCTCTTGGATTAGAAATCCAGCAGGTGTTGAGTTTTTGTCTCATGTCAGCTATCGCATGACGAGCGTGAGCGATCGCTTTAGTGGCATCGGTGTCGCTATTCGCTCCGAGGTACAAGGTCAAAAAGATGGCAACCCTGCAAGTGTCTGTTCAACCTTGGTACATGAGAATACCGCTGTAGCTGCTGGCGCTGGTACTGGCAGCATCGGTGAACTGATGCTACTGGGTAAGCTCAATAAACCTGGCGTCTGGCCTGTCGAACAAGCACTTTCTACTGAGTTATTTGAACAAACAATGCAAAGCCGGGGTCTTAAGATTAATTTTGAGACTTCGGTAAAATCTTGACACTGAGGTTAATCAACTCCCATCTTCACAGAACATTCACATTTAATTCCTACAATTTTCTTGAACTTAAAAAACTTTAGGTTGATGCTCTTTCCTCCTATATCGATCCGGAAGGGCATTTTTTTACACTAACTGCGGTGCCTCTTTACGCAGTAGCAAGGCGAGGCTCTATCCAAGTCGGTCTAATTAAAAGACCTGCTCCCTCTATTCACAAAATATTCACCTTTTTTCGGTAGGTTTGTTCTAGATTGCGCAACACGCTCTCTCGTAATGCAGATGTCGAGGGAGCGCTTATTTTGGCTTGCCTCAAGTAAAACCCTGTGGTTTAGTTAAAACTGCGCTCTTGCACCAGCCGCATCACTGCCAGGGAATTAATACTGAATTAACTGACATAAACAACAGCTAAGTTGTTTATGTTTGCAAAAGTATAAATTGCGAAACAAACTTCTATTGAAGTTATCCAATATACAAATATTCTTAGACTCATGGCTAACAAAACTATCCGGATTTAATTCATAACTCCTGAAAAAGTAAAGGAGGAATGCTTTTACATGGATTTTAAATTAGGTTTAAATTGTTTATATTTTCTTAAAGTTTGAGAGAAAGCTAGTGTCTTTAATTAACAGGTATGTATATATTTTTCTTCTATAACTTTATAAAGTAAATCTATAAAATTGCTAGAGATTGCAGACAAGTTCAAAATCTAATTGTTAAAACTAAGAAGTAACGAATTTAAGCTTGTGCCACACTATAGGGACTAGAGATACGACCTTGAATCCTCATGGATTGTAAGAGCTGTCTTAATCTTTATCAAAATAGACATAAATCTGGTAGTTAGACGGAAAACACACAGATAAATTCCATAGTTGCCTGAGAAAATTATCCGGTTTTTATCACTAGACTCTGAAAAAGTTAATTGGCAACTTTGTAGAGAATATCTGTAATATCTTTTTGTTTATAGTTTGAAGATGAAACTTAGGAGCTATAAATGTATTTGTCCCAAATAATCGACAAATGCATTTTTTAAGGTTTCTACTAAAGTAAGTTCATCAAAAAAACATAAATAACTCTAGGTAATTAAACAAAAAGAATACAGACACATTTTCATAAAGTTGCTACAACTAAAAGTAACCTATTGAATTTCTAGCTAACAGTTAGCGGAGACACTAATGACTTTAGAACCCCATGCATTCATGACCACAATGGAAAAGCGTATTGTTTTCACAAATGAAGACAAAGCTCTTCTAAAATCACAGTCAGATTGGGGCAAGCAAATTGCTGCTGATATGGCAGAGCATTTCTATTCCTACTTGGGTCGGGATGTAGAAATGAATGCCATTATGAATGCTAAAGAGGGACGTATTCATCGCCTACGTGAAACCTTTATTGAATGGTTTCATGAAATGTTTACAGGTATGGATGATTGGGGAAATGCTTATGCTGACCGTCGTTGGCGGATTGGTCTAGTGCATGTGCAAATTGGTATTGGTCCCCAACACGTCGTCCCCGCAATGGCAGTAGTAGTTAATGAAGTTGGCAAGCGCCTAAAAACTGATGGTAAACCCGAAGATCTACGAGATGCTCTGGGACGGATTTGCATGATTGATTTAGCTTTCATTGAGCAAGCCTACGTGGAAGTAAGCTCGGCAGCTGTTCTGCGAGAAACTGGCTGGACAGAGGGTTTATTCCGCCGCCTAATCGCAACTGGTGCAGGTTCTATGTAATCTTTGGTACGAGTTTCCAAACCAACAAGCTGACTGATTTTTACTATTTCAACTCTGAGCAAGAACACACAAATGGCAATTAATTCTGAAAAATTGGGGCACATTCTGAAAAACTTTGTCTCCACCACTACTGATGTGGAAGGTGCGGCAATGGTTACTCCAGATGGTTTACCTTTGGCTTCGGCTTTACCCGGTGGTATGGATGATGAGCGGGTTTCAGCGATGTCCGCTGCCATGCTGTCGTTAGGCGATCGCATTGGTAGAGAACTGGTGCGGGGTGAAATCGATCGCATTTATGTGGAAGGAGAAGAAGGTTTCAGCATTTTGACCAGTTGTGGTGAAGATGCAGTGTTTCTTGTCCTAGCAGGGAAGGCAGCGAAGCAAGGGGTGTTGATGTTGGAAATTAAGCGGACGCTTGCCATTTTAAAACCTGTTTTGTCCTAGTAGGAGCCTGACAATTGTCTTAAACAGTTAGTTGTCGGGTAACAGGTTACCCAGGATTCCTAAGCTGACAATAGTTTTTCGTTAATTTTGTTCCCTAACCCAAGGTTAGGGAACAAGAAAATTAGAACTCTACATCAGTTTAATACTGGTGCAAGTTCCCAATCTAAAGTTACGTTTCACGCTGGAAACTTTACTGAGTATTTGCGGAGCAAAATCAAATGAAAACAATGCGTTTAGTCATAGCTGGGACTCCGGGGTGTGGGAAATCAACATTTGTGCGCACGGTTAGTGAAGTTGAAGTTGTAGACACAGAACGCGCTGCCACTGATGAAACATCCCTGCTGAAGAAGAAAACGACTGTTGCTTTTGACTATGGCAGATTCGCCTTTGGTTCTACCTTAGAAGTGCAAATCTACGGTACACC
>JALYGX010000306.1 GCA_030776905.1 Cyanobacteriota bacterium
CTTTAGCCTTGATGGCAATCCTCAGCATTCACGAACTGGGTCATTACCTGGCGGCAAGGTTCTACAAGGTGCGCACCACGCTACCCTACTTTATTCCCGTACCCTTTTTCTTGGGGACATTTGGGGCATTTATTCAAATGCGATCGCCGATCCCAAACCGTAAAGCCCTTTTTGATGTAGGGATTGCGGGTCCGTTAGCTGGCTTCGTTGTCACGCTACCGTTGCTGATTTGGGGACTCGCTCACTCTAGTGTGGTTCCGCTTTCTGACACCTCCAGGCTGTTTAATTTTGACTCCCTCAATCCTAGATTTTCCTTTTTGCTGACTCTACTCAGTAAGCTGGCATTAGGCAGTCAATTGACGCCCGACATGGCAATTAATCTTCATCCTGTGGCAGTGGCGGCTTACATTGGTTTAATCGTCACAGCTTTGAATTTAATACCAGTTGGTCAACTGGATGGGGGTCATATCGTCCACGCCATGTTTGGACAGAGGACGGGGGCAGCCATTGGTCAAATCACGCGATTGTTGGTGCTGGTACTAGCCTTCCTGGAGAGAGATTTGCTGCTTTGGGCAATTATCTTGTTATTCATGCCAGTCGCCGATGAACCAGCTCTTAACGATGTCTCAGAACTTGACAACTGGCGCGATCTGTGGGGATTTCTGACGTTGGTGCTTTTAGTCAGTATTGTTTTACCACCACCTGGGGCGATAACTGGGCTATTAAATATTTGAGGCGTTAAGGTTAGTGGGTTATTTTGAACCTATTGTCTCAGTCGAGAAGAGATTTCATGTCCTGCGCGTACCACGAAAACATGAACGTCTCTCTTCTGACTCACCATCCTCATGATTGGCTCCGGCGAACTCAGCACTCCTTAAGCACTCGCCAACCAGAAATCTGCCTTGCCAAATCAAATGAGTCACTGGTTAAACTAGGATACAAATGGCTCTAGGGCGATCGGCTTTTCTGCTACAGATGGACTCCTCTCAATAGACTTCTTGCAAAAAGCCTTGATTTGGATATGAAACCGCAGATAAACGCAGATAAACGAAAAGATGAAAATCACTCTCTCCTGACTCCTGACTCCTATTTTCTAGATAGGCACCATGAACACGAGTACACAACTCTCAAGCTGAAAGCGCTCTCTTCTCACTGTGCATTCTGCACCCCACGCTCCGCACTTTCAAGTTAGAGGTTTAACCTTTTGTCCCACACAGCTTCAAGACTACTAGAACTTTCTTGACGTTTCATCTCCAACCCCTAGAGCCAAGGATGCCTGAAAATGCCTGATGCCGAAACCTCCCAATCCCAGCAAGCCTTATCGAATCTCCTGCCCCTCGGTTTGAGTCCCAAGCCTTCAGAACTTTCAGAACCCCAAGAGGCTCACGTACTGATTGTTGAAGACGACAAGGGTTCTAGAAAATTCCCCTTGGGAGGAGAGCTATATTCCATTGGCAGAGATTTAGAGTCGGACATCCTTCTTAACTCATTGTTTGTTTCTCGCCGACACGCCACGTTGGTGCGCCGAGAGAGAAAAGATGGCAACTACGATTACCAGATTGTTGATGGTAACCTCAAAGGGCAGCTCAGCGCTAACGGCATCTTGATTAATGGTCACAGATTTCAAGTCCACACGCTCAGCCATGAGGACGAGGTCGAGTTTGGCCCTGGAGTACGTGTAAAATACCTACTTAAGCACAAAGAGAGAAAGAGTGGACCACTCGACCCATTTGACATTACCCTGATTGACCCTAGCCGGGTGGATGAATCAGAGGACTGATGATAGAAAAACAAGTAATTCATGTGATAGGCGGTGGCCTTGCAGGTACGGAAGCCGCATGGCAGATTGCGGAAGCGGGCGTGTCAGTGGTACTGCACGAAATGCGACCGATGCGGAAAAGTCCCGCTCATCACACGGGGGAACTAGCCGAATTGGTGTGCAGTAATTCTTTTGGGGCGCAATCTAGCGATCGCGCTTCCGGTTTGTTGCATGAAGAACTGCGACGCCTCGGCTCAATTATTATTCGTAAAGCCGATGAGCACTCAGTTCCGGCAGGTGGGGCACTAGCGGTAGATCGGGGAGTATTTAGCCAGGAATTAACTGCTACTTTGGCAAATCATCCCCTGATTGAATTGCGTCGAGATGAAGTTCAGCAAATTCCCACCGAGAGCGTTGTCGTTATGACAACAGGTCCCCTGACTAGTCCTGCCTTGACTGAAGACTTGCAACGCTTCACAGGCATGGAATACATGAGCTTTTTTGATGCGGCTAGTCCAATTGTTGTCGGGGAATCGATTAACCGCGATGTTGCCTTTATGGCGTCGCGCTACGACAAGGGGGAAGCGGCTTATCTTAACTGTCCGATGAACCGGGAGCAGTATCTCCAATTTTGGCAGGAACTTTGTGCTGCCGAAAAGGCAGAATTAAAAGACTTCGAGCAAGAAACCGCTAAATTTTTTGAAGGTTGCTTGCCAATCGAAGAGATGGCGCGGCGGGGAGAAGATACAATGCGCTACGGACCCTTGAAACCAGTGGGACTCTTTGATGCTCGTCAGGGAGACTTTCGTGCCCCAGAAAATCAGGGCAAACGTCCTTATGCAGTAGTGCAGCTACGCCAAGAAGATAAGGCGGGTCAGCTCTGGAATATGGTAGGATTCCAGACGAATTTACGCTGGGGTGAACAGAAACGGGTATTTCGCCTGATTCCGGGCTTAGAGGCAGCAGAATTCGTGCGGATGGGCGTCATGCACCGCAATACGTTCCTGAATGCCCCTGAGTTATTGCACTCGACGCTGCAATTTAAAAAACGCCCTACCTTGCTAGCGGCGGGTCAATTGGTGGGTACGGAAGGCTATACGGCAGCGTCGGCGGGCGGTTGGCTGGCAGGGACGAATGCGGCCCGGTTGGTATTGGGATTGGAACCTGTAACTTTGCCCCCAACAACGATGATCGGTGCGCTGTTTGAGTTCATCAGTTCCGCATCACCGAAGCATTTTCAACCGATGCCACCGAATTTTGGGATTTTGCCACCGTTGCCGACGCGGATTAAGAGTAAACAGGAGCGGTATGGGGCGTATCGCGATCGCTCTCTTACTGACCTCGATCTATGGGGTAGGGGACTCAAAGTGTCTGCGGCTTGAGTTTTGTGTGATTTGACCTCCTTGCCTCAGGACGTAGAGATTGTAAACTTATGTAAAGTAAGTTCTCAGTTTTTACCATGATGTCTCGCCGTGCCTTTCTCAATACTCTATTAGCAAGCTGCCTCAGCTTCCTGGCTTGGTTTAATTTCGCAGCAACGGCTAATGCCTTAGGGGGAAAGCAGCCTCCTCTGAGTCAACCAGCGCCGGAGTTCACACTACCCACCAATTCGGGTGTCGGAGAAATATCGCTTTCTGACTATCGTGGCAAGTGGGTAGTTCTCTATTTCTATCCCAAAGACTTCTCCTCTGGCTGCACGTTGGAAGCTCGTCGGTTTCAGCAAGATTTGCCCAAATATATGGATAAAAATGTGCAGATTTTGGGTGTGAGTGCTGACGATGTGGACTCTCACGCAGAATTTTGTGAGTCAGAGGGTTTGAAATTTCCACTGTTAGCAGATACCGATGGGAAAGTGAGCAAAGCCTATGGTTCCTGGATGAGTTTTGTCTCTCTGCGTCACACCTACATCATCGACCCAGAAGGTATTCTGCGCGAACAATTTCTAGGAGTAAGACCTGCAATTCACAGTACCGAAGTTTTAGCCCGTCTTGATGAATTGCAATCCGCTGCGTCTTAAAGCCTTAGTCCAAAGATTAGCCTGAAAGTGATTATTCTCTTATCAGGCACAAGGCTTGCACCTTTACAAAATCAAGGTTTTTTGGCGATCGCGCTCCAACAGAGTTAAGACCTACATCACTAAGATAGAGAGGTAATG
>JALYGX010000307.1 GCA_030776905.1 Cyanobacteriota bacterium
ATCGACATAAACGGTTATGGATGCTGATTTCTCACGGCTTCAATGCCTCATGCCGATGGTGTGGCGATAATACGCCAGAAAGCTGTTTGAGGCACTGCTGTTAGAGTGAGTGACAAAACTTCCCCTATCCAATTTTGCTCGCTAATCTCCACTCCAGTTGCTTCAACTTGACTGCCAGATACTAACCCTGTCCAGAGAATGCGGAAACTTTGTTCTTCAGGCATTCCCTGGTAACTTCCCCGGACGGCGTCACAAGTGAGACTATAACTATCTCCCTCAAGGCATTGGGTAAAACGGCGGCGGCTACCACCATCTGTGCGGTAGCTGGTGCTTTCACCATCATCCTCGTATAAGTCCAGTTCCCCCTCTGCTCCTGCATAAACCTCTAGGATAAGAGTGGTCGGCGGTGCTGTCCCCACTCGATGGGAAACGTCTGTCAAAGGAACAATTGCTCCGGCTGGCACGAATATCGGTACTTGGTTGAGAGGGACAAATAGACTTAAATGCACGGATTCTGCATAAAAACGACCACTTGAGCGTTCCCACCACCCCCCAGCAGGCAGATAAACCGAGCGATATCCACCCGGCTCAACGACGGGAGCGACTAGAATGCGATCGCCTAATAAAAACTGTGTCGATGCCTGATAAGCTTCCTCATCTTCGGGATAGGCAAGGTACAGGGGACGACATAATGGCAACCCCGTGTCATAAGTCATTCGCGTCAGGTGATAGAGATAAGGCAGCAGTTGCATCCGTAGCTGCAAAGCCTCCCGCACCGCTTCCAATGCTCGCTGTCCGTAGTGCCAAGGTTCGCGCCGACCATGATCGGAATGCAATCGGACAATCGGGGAAAAGCACCCAAATTGTAACCAACGAACCAACAGTTCCGGGTCGATGCTAGGAACACCGGGTACGTGACCGAAAAACCCCCCTAAATCGTGCGACCAATAAGTCATACCCACATTGCCGGCTCTTGTGGTGAAATCAACTAGAAACCGCAGGACTTCCCAATGGGAGTAAGTGTCGGCAGAGAATTGCACGGGATAGCGATGGGAACCCAAACCCCCCGTGCGGGAGAGAATCAGGGCGCGACGGTTGCTATTGGCTTCTAAATGGGTGAAATAAACGTGGTTAGTCCACAACTGGGAATTGACATCCAAGTAAGTCGCGTTAGAACCGTCAATCCACCAAAAATCGATGCCATCTTCTTCACGAGGACTGTGCAGTACCTCCATGAACAGCTGTGCCTCTTCTTTTTGAGCCAGATTAAACAGCAGCCAGCCCTCTTGAGGGTTGGGATTGGTCGGGTTGTCAGTGGTTTGGTAATCAGGCTGCCAAGAGCCAAAAATCCACTCAGCGGTCGGATTCTTTACTGCAAAGACAGAGCCGGCTTTAACGGCGTCGGGGTCGAGTCCCCGTGCTTCGCATAGCGCGGCAAATTGGCTCGACTGCGAGGAGAGACCTTCAATATGGACGTTAGCGCCAATGTGTAGTCCAATGCGGTGCGCCCACTCCAGGAACGCTTTGGGGTTGGGGAACAATTCTTCATTCCAGTCCCAGCCACACCAGCCAGCACTATGCCAATCCACATCAAGAACTAGGACATCAAAGGGTAATTCTAGTTCCTCAAAGCGAGCGACAAGTTGACGGTAATCCTGCTCACGCATCCGCTCGTAGACAGAGAACCAAACACCAAACGCCCAACGCGGCAGCATGGGGATGCGCCCAGACAGTTGCACAAAGTCTTGCAGAGCCTGTGCGTAGTTTAGACCATAAGCGAAGAAGTACCAGTCTTGACAATCTGGGTCGCTGCGTTGGGCAAGCCATCCATCTTTAATTAGGGCACTGGTTGAATCATTTAGGACGCTGTAACCACTACGGCTGAGTATACCTGGAGGAAAGTGACGCCATTGTTCGAGGAATTGCTGAACGGGCTGAGGCAGTTCTGAATGGCGGTAGGTATCTAGATACCAAAGGGGTGGCTCTTCAAAGTAAGTGGTTTCACCGCGATCGCGTAAATGCTTGTGGGCTGATCTTAAAGGAGTGTAGAGCCATTCAGCGGTTTGGGGATAGCTCTGAGAAACTGAAGCGGGATGAACTCCTGTTGGTTGAAAGTTGCGGTGAATCAGGTCGAGGCTGGCGAAGGTTCCGCCTAAGTTCTGGGTATCGACGGCTGAGGGTATCCACGTTCCTGACGACTTGCCACAAGTCCAGTGGATTTGTAAGTTGCCATCGTTGAAGGGCTGGTTATCTGACTGGTAGATGATTTCCAGCAATTCGGTATGTAGATGCAGCACTCCGTCGTCTGTCAACTCAATTGCCTTAAATGGCACAGCTTGAGGTCGGGTAGAAACGATAATTGTGGGGCACTCTTCAAATTGGCTCAAGGCTGACCATTCCAGGCGAACTAAGCCATTACTCAAGGCGCTAAAGTGAGCAGAGCCAGACAAAACACTATCACCGACAAGCTGATAAGGCACAAATGCACTCCTGCTAAATCGAAAAGACTCTCCACGCTTTCCACGTTACCAAGTTGTGCTGTTCAAATGTTAAACAGCCGTCTATGAATGCGAGTTTACAACGAAGAATGAATGTTGATCTGGGTACTTTTAGGTTAGATTTGACTATTGTTAGATAATCCTTGATAGTGATAGATTTTTATAGACCATTGCCAGTCTGAGTAGAGAGGGTGTTATGGATGCACAAGATACTGATTGGTATGAAATCTGTCTCATATCCAGTCGCTTAACTGAGTTATTTGCTCAAACAATCTCCACCAATCAAATAGCCTTTGCCGATTGGTATGAGGTGATGACAGCTCCTTTGGAGAATTCTTGTGCTGAATACGAGTCTGACTTGATTACTCGTATGCTCTATGCGGTGCGACAAGGATTAGTGAAGGTGGTAGATCTAGATGAGGTTCAGATATAGCGGTTCTCAGTTGGATGGAATACACTTCGCTTCAGGGGTCAGGGTTCACTAGTCACTAGTCAGGAGATAGATGGTGGTACTCAACTCATGTGAGAACTGCTATAGAGAAAAGGCAAGAGAGTGGGGAAGTCAAGGAAAGCGATCGCTATGACGAAGGTACGAGACACTACTATTAACAACCCCAATCGCTTTTGTTTTTTTGGCAATGGACAAAAAACTCTTCTTGCTTCTTCTCGCTAGAGCAATTGTTCGGCTTCTCTTTCTAAACCTTGTCTTGACCTAACATGACAAAGGACTAAAAAGCGAACACATTACATTATGACCTCTAAAAAACAATCCCGTCGAAAACTCGACCTGACAAATCTTGCGTCACTGACGACCAGCGTTACTCCTGAACAAGAGAAAACGCCTGAGGAGCAACCCACGAGTACAGCCTCGGTCGATACCCCCGTACCACCTCAAGAGGAACCGCCACCCGTACCCGTAGAAGAAGCCCCTGTCGAACGCCGTCAGTTTGACAAAAAACCACAACGAGCTGAAGTTAAGCCCCTAAAGACACTCCAGAGCGCGACTAATGCCACCGGAGAGGT
>JALYGX010000308.1 GCA_030776905.1 Cyanobacteriota bacterium
CGTTCCCTCCACAAACCAGTTACAGTACCGAGGCGAGAACTTGAAACACTGGGGGGCCTTAGTAAGTTAACCATGAGAGAGACTTCTTAAATAAGTGAATAATCAGGTAAAAAGAGTAGGTCAGTCTGGGTATAGCCCATGACCTACAAACAGGTATTTCAAAGTGCGAAAATTCAGGGATACTCTGTGGCATCTACAAGGAAATGTTTAGCCACAGGGTAAGTAGGGTGTCACAGGTAGAACAGAACAAGAAGAAATTGGGTAAACTTAATCAATTAAGTATCAAAGATCAAGTTGTCATTAGCCTGGAGTAAGGTACGATACCGCCCATACTTTCACCTTGTTCAACCTTGGGAAATGTGTGATTCAAATGTCTGTTTATAATGATGCGAAAATTAGAGATGAGGGACTCTCTTAGGAGTCTTCAATCTGCCGGATAAAAAGCAATTACATGACCACAAGTAGGCTGAAACAGTAATTGTAATTGATGCAAATGAGACCCCAATTGAACGATCCAAAAAAGCCAGAGGTGCATTGAGAGTGGTATAAAAGGGCTATATACACTCAAATCTCAGTCGATCTGTATTTTTGAGTGATATGTTGAAGGATGTCCCTTTCACCCTAGACTTAATTACGGGCTGATTGTATCTTTAACTACAATTCAAGTCTATTTTTTGTCGGCGGCGATCTCGTCTTTTAATTTCTGTATTTCCATTCCTCAATAACTCTGTACACATTCATATTATTTAGTTTGGTAGCTGCTATTATCTGTCTTCAGGAGAATCTACAAGAAATTCGTTAGAGGGACTTATAGCAACAATCAGGTGTATACTTCACTACTTACAACCCACATTCCGCACCCTCAACTGTCACACAGACTGCGTTGGCTGGTGGAAGTAAATAATTTCCAGAGTTGCTAAGTAATCCCTCTTTTGTTACTTTGGGGCTTATAGATCGGGCGAAGCATTCTTGAATAAAGCTTCTGGGCTTTCCGCCAAGTTTGTGGCAAGAATGCTGAGGCTCCTTACGTCGCTCCTGCAACGCTTTCGCCCCTACAAAAATCGTGATTCTTTCCCGGAAATAACAAAAGAGAGATTAGATTCATCCCACTAAATTAACTGTGGTTACTGACAAGCTACTACCAGAACATCCCTATCGCTATGAACCTAGACTCAAGAAACGACGCCCCAAACCCTATGGCTGGATGCAGCAACCCCGTGACTTGCTCAAGTCTCATCCCGCAGTTGCTTAATTCTGTCTTAAGTCAGTGGCATTCTACTTAAGATTTTCTATGAACTCCTGCACTCGCTGCCACACCTTCTCCAGCAAATCAGCATTATCTGCATCAAACCATTCAATTTCTGGATAAGCCCGAAACCAAGTTCGCTGTCGCTTGGCAAATTGGCGAGTGTGCAAAACTGTTAAATCTTTTGCTTCCGAAAGGGATATGTCACCCGCAAGATATTGTTTCATCTCTTGATAACCCAGTGTGTTCAACAACGGTAAATCAGAGCCGTATTTCTCACAGAGGGTTTTCACCTCAGCTTCCCAACCCGCCGCTATCATTTGCTCTGTACGCTGTTCAATGCGGCGGTTTAGGATGTCGGCATCGCTACATTCCAAGCCAATCTGGAGAATCGGATAGTTGGGGGGATTCTCTCCTTGCTGCTCTGAAATTGGGCGTCCGGTGACATAAAATACTTCTAATGCCCGTAATGTCCTCACTTCGTCATTGGGGTGAATCTTTTGGGCAGCAGTTGGGTCAACTTGTTGTAGGAAAGCATAGAGTTGGGTTTGACCGAGAGAGGCAAGTTGCGATCGCAATTCATTATGTGGCGGAACTCTCGGAATCTTTAACCCCTGCACTACTGAACGGATGTATAAACCCGTACCTCCCACCAACAAGGGTAAAGAAGTTGTAGGGACGAGTTTCACCCTTGATGCTTCTATCTCACGGATAACCTCTATAAACCTGCCCTCTTGGGAAACGGATTGATGAAACTGAGCAATCAACGATTGCGCTTGCAATTGGTAATCTGCTAACGTCATCGTTTCTGTCGGTTCGCAGATATCTATTAAATAATGAGGTACTTGCTGTTGTTCAGTGGCTGAAGGTTTAGCTGTGCCAATATCAAACTCTCGGTAAACCTGACGAGAATCAGCACTAATAATTGCAGAACCCAGCCGCTGCGCCAATGCCAAAGCCAGCCCTGACTTGCCAGTAGCCGTCGAACCGCAAATAGTAATCAAGCCCCGTTGCCGAAAATAAAAACGCTCCATCCTCTTTGTCGCTAAACAGGCTTACCCATTGCCGTATTACCACCAATCATAATCAGTGCAGTTTCCTTGTCACTTGTAGTTGACAAAGAACAAGGAATTTATATATGGCTTTATCCCCTCTTAAATTGCCCTTCAGATTAGCCTGTGGTCGCCTCTAAGCCTTTTGTGTTAGAATTCACGAGTGTTTTCTCATTTTGAAGCATCACAACGGCTTAAAGCTTTTACTGGAGAATCCCTTACATGACGAGTAGTTACAGTGCCGATCAGATTCAAGTTCTGGAAGGTCTCGAACCGGTGCGTAAACGCCCCGGAATGTACATCGGTTCTACCGGGCCACGGGGACTCCACCACTTAGTTTACGAGGTGGTAGACAACTCCATTGATGAGGCACTGGCTGGCTATTGCACCCATATCGAAATTGACATCAATGCCGAGGGTTCCGTCACCGTTACAGACGACGGACGAGGCATCCCCACCGACACCCATCCCTCAACTGGCAAATCCGCATTAGAAACAGTGATGACGGTGCTTCATGCTGGAGGTAAGTTTGGTGGCGGCGGCTATAAGGTATCTGGAGGATTGCATGGCGTCGGGATTTCAGTCGTTAACGCCCTCTCTGAATGGGTAGAGGTAACGGTTTGGCGCGAGAACAAAGTTCATACCCAGCGCTTTGAACGGGGTGTGCCAAAGACTGAATTGGTAGCAAAGCCCTATAAAGAAGATCGAACTGGCACATCAGTTTCTTTCATGCCAGATACGCAAATCTTTAGCACTGGCATTGAGTTTGACTACACCACGGTGGCGGGGCGTTTGCGGGAGCTTGCCTACCTAAATGCTGGTGTGCGGATTACATTTACCGATAGCCGACTGGCAGAACCACGGGTAGAAACTTACCACTACGAGGGAGGCATTCAGGAATATGTCGCCTATATGAATCGTGAGAAAGAGCCTCTTCACGAAGAAGTTATTTATATACAAGGAGAACGCAGCGGCGTTCAAGTGGAAGTATCGTTGCAGTGGTGCGTTGATGCCTATAGCGATAACTTATTAGGTTTTGCCAACAACATCCGCACGATTGATGGTGGAACCCACTTGGAGGGGCTGAAGGCAGTATTGACGCGGACGATGAATGCGATCGCTCGCAAGCGCAACAAAATTAAAGAAAGTGAAGCTAACCTCGGCGGCGAGAATGTTCGGGAAGGTTTGACAGGTGTCATTTCCGTCAAAGTACCCGATCCAGAATTTGAAGGACAAACCAAGACGAAACTCGGTAATACCGAAGTGCGGGGAATTGTTGATTCCTTGGTTGGGGAAGTGTTGACTGAGTATCTAGAATTCCGTCCAGGCGTGGCTGACTCCATCTTAGACAAAGCCATCCAAGCATTTAAAGCCGCAGAAGCCGCTCGTCGCGCCCGTGATTTGGTGCGGCGTAAGTCGGTTTTGGAGTCCTCTCCTTTACCCGGTAAGTTAGCGGATTGTAGTTCCAGAGACCCCTCAGAATCCGAAATCTTCATCGTGGAAGGGGATTCAGCGGGCGGAAGTGCCAAGCAAGGAAGGGACAGACAATTCCAAGCCATTCTGCCTCTGCGCGGCAAAATCCTCAACATTGAGAAGACCGACGATGCCAAAATCTACAAGAACACAGAAATTCAGTCCTTGATTACAGCCCTCGGCTTGGGTATCAAAGGCGAAGAGTTTGATCCCTCTGGACTGCGATATCACCGCATAGTGATTATGACGGATGCTGATGTAGATGGGGCGCACATCCGCACCCTCTTGCTAACATTTTTCTATCGTTATCAACGAGCGCTTGTAGATCAGGGCTACATCTATATTGCTTGTCCTCCACTCTATAAAGTAGAGCGGGGACGCAATCATTACTATTGCTATAGCGATCGCGAACTCACGAACCTCGTCCAACACGAGTTCCCCGCTAATGCCAACTACACCATTCAACGCTTCAAAGGCTTGGGTGAAATGATGCCCACGCAGTTGTGGGAAACGACGATGAATCCCCAAACTCGCACCTTGAAACAGGTAGAGATAGAAGACGCTGCGGAAGCCGATCGCATCTTTACAGTACTAATGGGCGATCGCGTTGCACCACGCCGCGAATTCATCGAAACCTACGGTTCCCGGCTGAATTTGACTGATTTGGATATTTAATACCGAGGACAAAAGTTCGAGACGAACAGCAAAGCACCCCTAAGGGGTGCTTTGCGTAAGAATTCTTAACGGTAATTCTCAGAAAATCAGTTTAACCTAACAATTTGGGCAGATTTTCGCTCTTTTGCAAATAACCGTACACTAGCCGTCAACTTTAGGGAAAGAAAATTTAGCATGAGTAGCAATTTAGCCACCAAATTGCGTGAAGGCACTAAAAAAGCTCACACAATGGCGGAAAACGTTGGGTTTATCAAATGCTTCTTAAAAGGAGTCGTTGAGAAAAGCTCCTACCGGAAGCTGGTATCAAACCTCTACTTCGTCTACTCGGCGATGGAAGAAGAGATGGAACGCCACCAGCAGCACCCCATTCTCTCAAAAATCTACTTCCAACAGCTAAACCGGCAAAAGAGCCTAGAGCAGGACTTGTCCTTCTACTACGGTTCTAACTGGCGAGAGCAAGTGGCTCCTTCGCCTGCCGCTAAAGACTACGTTCAGCGCATTCGGGAAGTGTCTGCCTCACAACCAGAACTATTGATTGCTCATTCCTACACGCGCTACATTGGTGACTTATCTGGCGGGCAGATTCTCAAAAATATTGCCCAACGGGGTATGAATTTATCAGAAGGACAGGGCACTGCTTTCTATGAATTCAAAGAGATTTCGGATGAAAAGGCATTCAAGGCAAACTACCGGAAAGCCCTGGACGAACTACCCATTGATGAAGCAACAGCCGACAGGATTGTGGACGAAGCGAATGCAACGTTTGGCATGAATATGAAGCTGTTCCAGGAACTAGAGGGCAACCTGATTAAAGCCATTGGTCAAATGCTCTTCAACTCCATTACACGCCGTCGTACTCGCGGTAGTACAGAACTCGCAACAGCGGAATAGACTACATTAAATAGTTTCGTTGAAAGGCATCCTTCAGGGATGCCTTTTTTTGTTGTTTGTGTATGGAGGCTTTCCACCCCTGCTGTTAAGGAAGGTTATCTGTTGAGGCAAGCAGGGGTGGCAGAGGTGGCAGAGGTGGCAGGGAGCGCACAGGAAGAGAAGAGAGGCTTAGCTGAGCAGTATTGGCTTTCCGCCCAAAACACAAATGCCACAAATCTTTACTAAAAAAAATTGAAATTAATAACTGCTAATGAAATAATATGCAGGAGATGTAATACACGTTATACGCTTGTATGACGTTTTTGCAGCCTGCATTTTTTCTGCGCTTATTTACCTAATAAAAAATATTATTACCCTGAAATATAAATATTTTTGGGAGTTTTTTCTTCTCTATATATTGAAAACATTATCTCAGTTTATAGTTACAACAAATTTATATAAAATCATTAAAATACATATATGTATTTGCCCTGAGACCCTTGTGTAGCAATAGTTTTACTTAATAAAGTGTTCAATTTATCTCAGGTTTTATTGTGTTTTCTTAGTAAAGATGAGTAGTAGCTACTAGATAAATTCATGAAAAAAATGTAATTATTAATTAACTAAAGATATTGTAGGATTGCGAAATTAAATAAAGGTTTTGGTCACCTCTATAACAATAGGACTTAAAGCGTGACTGTTCTTAACAATTTAATTTCGCGTTCGCCAAGCATCCCGTAGGGTTATCGCGAAGCACCCTGTCAGGGTTATTCCCTATCGGATCGTTACCATTGTCAACCTCAAGTTTTTTAAGGAGCATTAATTCATGTCAAACGCACCCACCGCAACCGTAAACGTTCAACTCGCCGAACTCGCCACAACTACTAATGCTGATACCTTGACTTTTGTGGGCAGTGGCGGGAACATCCCGGATGGCATTGGCAGTTTCCAGGATGACATTATCGTTACGGACAGCTTCAGCATTACTGACGTGACTGTCACGCTGAAAGACCTCGTCCATTCCTGGGTTGGCGACCTTGTTGTGCGCTTGCGTCACTTAGAGACAGAGACGGTGGTTGAACTGTTCCGGCGACCTGGTCAACCCCAGTTCTCTTCCAGTGGCTATAGCAACGACCTTAATGGCGATTACAGCTTCAACGACCACAACCCCAACAACTTTGAGGTGGCAGCCGGGAAAAATGGGGTTATCCCCAGCGGCAACTACGCCTCGATTCAATCCTTGTCAGCGTTTAGTGGTATTTCATCAGCTGGTACTTGGCGGCTCACCATTAACGATTGCTCCGCCGGTGACTCTGGCTCCCTTGGCTCCTGGAGTCTCAACCTTGGCTAGGAATAAGGGGAGATTGGTTTCTTGAACAATCCATAACTCGCTGGGATTGGAGGCGATGCCGATTCTTTAAAATTACACGGCATAAGTAGAGCCTAAAAAATAAGGCTTGTTTGTGCTGACAGCTCTGATTAAATAAACAGGTTGACAACTCCCATAATTTCTGTGGGAGAGCATAGGAGTGTGTTGAGGCATGACAGCATTTGGTGAACTATAACCTACGTTGGCGTTTGTGTTGAGTTGCCAACTTAGGAGCAACTTTAGGGGTTAAGGTTTTAAGGTTGTCTCATCTCCAATCCGCATAATCGCATTTCAAAACTCAACAGCTAACAACAAAGGAGTAGAGGAGAGTATTTTTCATTCTCCCCTGTTCCTTTGTTCGTTTATCAAGAGCAAGACAACAACTCTCTTATATAGCGCTCTTTGGGTCGTAACTAAACTCGTGCTGTAGCGATCGCCAATTGCCTCTTCCTCTTATGTATTATGTGTGTACGGTAAAGTTATACTTCGTTCTTATGAACATTCAGTCAAGTACAGGTAAAATCCTTGGCTTCTAAAAGTTAAAAATGCTTCTATCTAAATAGAGATACCCAATGTCACTGATAGAAGCCAGATGAAAACATATTTATCAATTGGAGTGGCTGTAGCCAGTATGCTCGTGACTTTACCAGCGAAAGCTGCTGTTGAAGCCAACCCCGGCGGAACGAGCAATATTGATAATGCTGTCAATAGTGTTATTGAGTGGAACAAAATAACTTTACAGGCGGTACAAAATACCCTCTTTGCTCCTCCAATGACGGCGCGTGCCCTGGCAATCTTGCAAACTAGTATATTTGATGCTTGGTCTGCCTACGATCCAGTAGCCACCAGCACTCAGTCCGGCGATAGCTACCAACGCCCTACCGACGAGAACACTCTTAGTAACAAAAACACAGCGATCAGCTATGCTGCCTATACTAGTCTAGTAAATCTCTTTCCGACCCAGACTACCTTATTCGATAGCTTGATGAGTAGCTTGGGCTATAGTACGGCTGACAAGTCCACCGACACAACTACAGCCGTGGGTATTGGCAATATGTCGGCACAGGCAGTACTCAGTTATCGGCAAAACGATGGAGCTAATCAGTCAGGTAGTTTGAACGCCTCTGGCAAACCCTACTCCGAACCTACATTAAATCCCAACTACACCCCATACACCCCCGTTAACACTGCCGATCAACTCAATAGCGTTAACCACTGGCAACCAGAGGGTACACAACAGTTCCTCGCTCCCCACTGGGGAAGCGTGACACCCTTTGGGCTGGCATCTGGTTCGCAATTCCTCCCTACCCAAGGACCCAAGACGATTGAGAATGACCCGGAGGGGTTCAAGGCGCAGGCGCAACAAGTCCTTGATTTCAGTGAAAATCTTACTGACGAGCAAATACTAATTGCCGACTACTGGGCGGCTGGTGGCGGAACTGTAACGCCACCCGGTATGTGGAACCAGATTGCTCAAGAGATTTCAATTAGAGATAATCACAGCCTTGACGATGATGTCAAGATGTTTTTTGCCCTTGATAACGCTGTCTTTGATGCCGGCATTGCTTCTTGGGATGCCAAAAGAACTTTTGATTCGGAGCGTCCTATAACAGCAATCAACTATTTGTTTGAAGACGACCCAGAGTTTCAAGCCAAATACCCAAATGGTTGGAAGCCATTGCTTGCCACTCCTCCTTTCCCGGAATTTGTATCGGGACACAGCACCTACAGCGCTGCGGCGGCTGAGATTCTGACACAGTTTACAGGAAGTGATTACTATGGCGGGTCGTATACCGATCCGACAACTGGTATTACCCTCTCATGGAACACTTTCTCGGATGCGGCGGCTGAAGCTGGAATGTCTCGCTTGTATGGTGGTATCCACTTTATGGATGCGAACCTAGTCGGACAAGACATGGGGAGAACAGTTGCTGGAGTAGTCTGGGACAAGGCATTAAGCTTTATCTCACCGTCATCAGATTCAGGAGCGTCTGGCAGTACTCCCTCAACTACCTGTGGTGCTCATTAATTAAGTTTTAACTCTAATAGATAAGCGAAGAAAAAGGAGTGGCTTGAAACACTCCTTTTTCCAGATCGCTAATATTTAGAAAAAACAATAGGTTCCTTGCAAAAGCGGCGGTGCCGTTTGGTACGTGATTTAGCCAAGCTATGTTAAGCGTAAGTTTGGATATCTTCGCCACAGCAATCGACCAGGTAACAAAGGGCACGGAAACGTAAGCTGACTAATTGCTCGTAGAGGGGATTAAGGTTACACAAAGGTGGAATGTGGGCTACCTGATAACCAAATAGTGTGATATCACGCTCAAAGGGACATTGAGCGGGAATGGCTTTAGAGAGAAATCGAGCCAGTTTCGGATCGTGAATCTCGATTTCATCCAGCCATCGACGTACAGGTTGTAGTAAATTGAAACGGTTCTTAGGCAGTCGATGACTTTTTCTGGAGTGAATATCCTGTTGAGCTGCTGAATTAGGAAGCAAGCTGCTTTGATTTTTTGTCCCAGTCATAGGTCTATACCCAGAAAAATTTTCTTCGTTTCTAGTTACAACGATAAGAACGCCAATCAATAGTTGAGTAAAGGGATAAAAAAGAAATGACTAGGCACTGATGAAGCTTTGATGAAGCATCCCGAAATCTCTTACTAAAGACTATGAAATTTAAAAAAGTCACCCACGTTATTTATGACCTTGACGGTTTGCTCCTGGATACAGAACCGTTACACACCCTGATGATCGAAACCATTGTCAGTCGTTATGGGAAGGTATTCGAGCGGTCTATGCAATCTAAATTTGCTGGCAGAAACGCTTTGGATTCAGCACAGATTCTAGTTGAAATGCTGGCACTACCGATTACGGCTCAAGCCTTTTTAGAGGAAAGAGAAGCCTTTTTGGAGCGGCTGCTTCCCCAAGCCAAACCACTTCCGGGTGCTGTGCGTCTGACTCAACATCTCCACCACCATCAAATTCCGCAAGCTGTGGCAACAAGTTCAGGCAGTCGTACATTTGGCCTCAAAACCACTCACTATCAAGAATGGTTTGCTCTGTTCGATTGTATTGTGCTGGGAGATGATCCGGCTCTGAAACGAGGAAAGCCAGCACCGGATATTTTCTTACTCGCCGCCCAACGCCTTGGAGCCAGTCCTGAAGAATGTCTCGTTTTTGAAGACGCACACGCTGGGATGGAAGCCGCACTAGCGGCGGGAATGTCGGTTGTTGTTGTGCCTGACTCCGGTGTAGATAAACAACTGTACCGAGAAGCTAACCAGATTCTCAACTCATTAAACGATTTTGACCCCCAGTTGTGGCAATTGCCTTCATGGCAATAGACATCTCCAAAGACTTTTAATGTAGATCTGGGATTGGTTTTCCCAGCATATGAAGTGAAGTCCTCTAGAGTGGCATCATCAGGGAAAAGGTGCGACCTCACTCGTTCTAGAACGTTATACCGTTGGAGAGAGAGGAAGAGGAGCGATCGCGTTTAAATTGTATTGAGCCAATAGCAGTAAGATTGAATATTTACGCCCAAGCTATGGTAAAGAAGCTTTGCTGCCATTTAAAAAACCACTAGTACGGCTTTTTCAGCGGATTTTGGAGAAATTAAGGCGATGTTGATGAGTAGCACCTATGATCTCCGCCTCGTAGTGCTTTCATTTATCATCGCTGTCATTGCTTCCTACACAGCGCTGGCTCTAGCAGGGCGGGTGAGGTCAGCCGACGGAAAGATGCGCGTCAACTGGTTGCTGGGTGGCGCAATTGCTATGGGTACAGGCATTTGGTCGATGCACTTTATTGCAATGCTTGCCTTTAACCTGTCGCGACCTGTCACCTATGATGTGCTGACAACGCTAGTTTCTCTGCTCGATGCAATCCTTGCTTCCAGCGTGGCACTACTATTGGTCAGTCGTCCCAGCGTTAGCCCATTGCGGTTGCTCAGTAGTAGCGTCTTGATGGGGCTGGCAATTGCCTCGATGCACTACATTGGGATGGCAGGGATGCAAGTTGATCACGGAACCTTACACTACAATCTGTTGATTGTAGTTATGTCAGTAGAAATTGCCATTTATGCATCTTTCGGAGCCTTATGGCTAGCTTTTCGGCTACGTGATGAGACGGTGGCGATTCTGAACTGGCGGAAACTGGGTAGCGCCCTGTTTATGGGAGTTGCCATTAGTGGTATGCACTACACAGGTATGGCAGCAGCCAGCTTCTTTGAGCGCGACGGACTGACAGCCGTTTCATCTTATGCCTTTGATGCGTCCCTGCTAGCTACCGCAATCGGCGCGGCGACGCTAGTAATTTTGGGTTTGACACTAATTACCTCGCTATTCGATCAAAAGCTGGCTACTCAATTAACCCGTGAGGAAGCATTACAGGAAAGTGAGAAACGCTTCCGGATGCTAATTCGTGAAATGCCGATTGGTGTGCTGCTAGTGGAACCCTCTTTAAAAATTATTCAGAGTAACCAAGCCGCAATTAACCTGCTGGGCTTGACCGATAGCCACTTGCTAGGTCAGCAGATGATGACCAGCGATTTGCTTCTTTTGTGCGAAGATGGTACGCCTTTTGCCCAAGAAAATTTGCCGATGCAACAAGCGATCGCGACACGAATGCCCGTACACAACGTCGTTATAGGTATAAATCACTCCACTAGCCAAGAGCCACGGTGGTTGCTCACTAATGCCGATCCGCAGCTTGCCAGCAACGGTAGTGTTGAGCGTATCGTTTGCACCTTCAGCGACATCACTCCCACTAAGCAGGCAGAGTCGGCATTGCGGCAGTCGGAAGCCAGAGAACGAGAGAAAGCAACTCAACTCGAACTGGCAATGAAGAAGTTAAAACAGACGCAAGTTCAGCTAATCCAGACTGAAAAAATGTTTAGCCTTGGGCAGGTTGTCGCTGGGGTAGCTCATGAAATCAACAATCCCGTCAACTTCATCTACGCCAACATTGCCTATGCCAGTGAATACACCCATGACTTGCTCGACCTTTTACACCTCTATTCTCAACACTACCCCAACCCTGCCCCTGACATTCAAGAGCGACAAAATGCGATCGACCTAAACTTCGTGACTGAAGATTTGCCGAAACTGCTGGACTCGATGAATGTTGGTGCTGAACGCATTCTTCGGATTGTGCTTAGCTTAAGAAACTTCTCGCGCCATGACGAAGCAGCAATCAAGTGGGTTGATATTCACTCTGGCATCGATAACACGCTGTTACTCCTACAAAATCAACTAAAAGCCACAGAAACTTATCAGGCAATTGAAGTGGTTAAAGAGTACAGTAATTTACCAATGGTTGAGTGCTATCCTGGACAGCTTAATCAAGTCTTCATGAACATTATTAGTAATGCCATTGATGCATTGGAAGAGAAAAGAAGCAAAAGCCAAGGAATAACTAGCAAAGAATCTGACTTCTTGCCTTGTATTTGGATTCGCACGTTATGGCAAGGGAGTCACTGCCCAGAAGAGCAGACAACATTGAACGGACAACAGAACACAGACAGGGTAGTGATTCAAATAGTTGATAACGGTTCTGGGATGACGGAAGCAGTCAAAGCGCAACTGTTTGACCCATTTTTCACTACTAAGACAGTGGGGAAAGGTATCGGCATCGGCTTATCCATCAGCTATCAGATTATTGTGGAAAAGCATGGGGGAGTGCTAATGTACGACTCCGAACCCGGACAAGGAACTAACTTTTACATAAAAATTCCAGTGCATCAAAATCCCCAACAATCTACTGGACACTTATCGTTACTCGATACAGCAAACTCCGGTGAGAAGCCTTAAGCACAGCCTCTGTTTTTTCAACACGCCCTGGCAGTGAATTAAGAGCAGTAAGGTTGAATATCCTCACCACATTGGTCAGCTAGGAAGCAGAGAGCGCGAAAACGCAAACCGACGAGTTGTTCGTAAAATGGATTGAGTTTGCATAAGGGAGGAATATGTCCTACCTTGCGACCAAATAGGATAACATCGCGCTCAAACGGGCATTGAGCTGGAATCAGATTCGCGATAAATCGAGCAAACTCAGGATTAGGAATCTCGATCTGGTCAAGCCATTGGCGTAAGGCTTGTAGTAAATTGAAGGGAAATTTAGGTAAACAAATACCTTGAGGGGATTGGAAGCTCTTGCCAGAAGTTGCAACTAAGTTAGCTATGGCATTTGCTTGAGCATTTTTCCAAATTAAAATATTCATCGCTCACTCCTCTCACGTTCTAATTATTTGACGGGTTTGAGACTGGCGTTTTACGACTTATCAACAAAGAGCGGCTTTTAGCTAAATTACGGCTTCTGAATTGCACAACTCCCTGATTGGTATGCCTTTCAAAATTTGCAAAACAATTCTAGCTAATACTAGGTTTGCTCCCAGCCTTAGTCTTACTACGCTTATTCTAGACAAGGAAAAGCCTTACTCTTCCTTAGCAACCTCTTGAATTTCTAATAGGTCTTATCT
>JALYGX010000309.1 GCA_030776905.1 Cyanobacteriota bacterium
ATTCAACTGAGTCCAGTTAAGGGTCTGCCGAATAGTGATTACAAGCTAAACGTTAGCTTGGCAAACTCACCCACCCCAAGACCGACGGCGACCCCAAGCCCGACGGCGACCCCAAGCCCAACGGTGACCCCAAGCCCCACCCCGGCAGTTGAATATCAAACAGAGCGGGTCAACTTGCCAGGAGGTCAAGGCAGTTTACAGCTAGTCGGTCGAACCAGCCCACAGACAGTGAAGCGCTATCTAGTGGAGGTGAAGAAGGGGCAAAATCTCGCGGTCGAAATTCCACCAGGAGCGGACGTGAGTGTAGATGTTCGCTATCCCAACGGGAAGTTAATACCCGATGCTTCGGGAGCCAAAAGCTGGCAGGCTAAGGTTACCCGCGATGGCGAGTATCAGATTGATGCGATCGCACAAAAGCAGACAGATTTTACGCTAAATGTTACTGTGGGCAAATAAAAAGTAATGAACCGTTGAACGCACTACTAATTACTGGCACAGATACGGAAGCGGGCAAAACTGTTTTAACCTCTGCCCTAGCCGCTTATTGGCAAACTTACCGTCCTCATGAAAGTTTGGGAATTTTCAAGCCGATTCAAACGGGGATAGGCGATCGCGAATTCTACCAAAGGGTATTTGAGCTTAATCAAACCCCAGAAGAGATAACCCCGTTACACTTTCAGACGCCCGTCGCACCGCCAATTGCCGCCGAACGAGAAGGGCGTCAGGTTGATTTAGGACTTGTTTGGCAGGCGTTTAATGCCTTGCGGCAACAACGCCAGTGGGTGTTGGTGGAAGCCTTGGGCGGGTTGGGTTCTCCTGTGACTCACGAATTGACGGTGGCTGATTTAGCCAGGGATTGGCAGCTACCAACGCTGTTAGTCGTACCTGTAAAATTGGGAGCGATCGCGCAAGCTGTCGCCAATGTCGCCCTAGCACGTCAGTCAGGCGTTCCGCTTAAAGGCATTGTCCTCAATTGCGTCAGTCCCCGTTCGGATGAGGAAATCGCGGATTGGGCACCTGTGGAGTTGATTCAGTCCCTAACGAACGTCCCGATTTTAGGCATCTTACCTCATTTAGCCGATCCAACTGACCGCCTCAAATTAGCTCAAGTTGCTTCAGATTTAGATATTGAGCGATTAATGCCATAGGGGTGATTAGGCGATCGCGTACTTTGCAACTTACATCCAACTTGAATCAACAGACTTGTTCCAAAAACCCGAATTTATACCCAATTTCAATTAACTACAATACAGGTCATTCCTAGGGGCACGATAATATCGTGCCTCTACCTGCACTAGAGGCACAACACCTTATTATCCTACATTCAAGTTGTATTCCATATGTTTAGAAGTCGCTAGGACAGCATTTTTATCCAGTAACTTTTCTACCACATAAAAGGACATATCAATTCCTGCGGATATACCCGCCGATAGAATGATTTTCCCATTATCAACAAAGCGTTCATCTTTAACAATCTTTGTATGAGGCGCGGCTTTCTTAAGAAGATCCAAAGCCTCATGATGAGTAGTGGCTGTCAATCCATCAAGTAATCCAGCTTTCGCTAAAACTAAAGCTCCCGTACAAACAGACAGGAGAAGATCTAAATGCTCGAATGAATCTTTAACCCAATTGACTATAACTGGATTATTCATTTCTTTCCTAGTTCCCTGTCCTCCTGGAACTATTAAAATATCTGGCTTAGGACAGTTGTTAATCGTATATCTGGGATTGACGCTCAAATTATTTCTAGCGATTACGGGTTTGTCTTGCTCTGCAACGGTATAGACATTAAAGGGCTTGAGACTGTGGGTTTCATTAGTTACAGAAAAGACTTCAAAAGGACCGCAAAAATCTAAGACTTCTACGTCGTTGAATATTAAAATAGCAACATTTCTTGTGCGAATCATATAGGCTCTCCGTGAGCGGGTCTTTATTTCCAGTTTAGATAATTTCTCTAAGTTGTGTCCGGAACAGTCAACATCTAAAGGTCTCCGCCTCAGATTCGTAAGACTTTTACAGAGATTGGCAGGATAGCTTTTGAAAGAACGAGGAGACCTAGGAGGAAAAAATTATCTAATTTAGTAAGTTATAAACCTTAAGTAAGGCTATCCAGTAGTCCCTCTCTTCACTTAAGCTCTAATTCCCATTCCTATTTTGACTCTCGATTATGCTCTGCACGAGAAAAACCAGCGGAACTGGGCTAGTTTAATCACAATAGTGTTATAAGTGTTGATTCTTTCCATACTGAAAAAAATGGTTTCTACCTTTCCCAACTCCACTTCGGTTGACCTATCACAGATTAGACTTGGTATTCGAGCCTTGCAGCCTCAACTGGTGGAGTGGCGCAGGGAACTGCATCAAAGACCGGAACTGGGCTTTAAAGAACAGCTAACAGCTCAATTCATTGCCCAAAAGTTGCAGGAATGGGGAATTGAGCATAAAACTGGTATTGCCAAAACGGGGATTGTCGCCACAATTGCTAGCAATTACCCAGGCCGCGTGCTGGCAATTCGCGCCGATATGGATGCTTTACCCATTCAAGAAGAAAATGATGTGCCTTATTGCTCACAGCATGACGGAATTATGCACGCTTGCGGTCATGATGGGCATATTGCGATCGCTCTCGGTACGGCTTACTATCTCTCCCAGCACCGGGAAGACTTCACAGGTACTATAAAAATCATCTTCCAACCCGCTGAAGAAGGACCAGGGGGTGCAAAGCCAATGATTGAAGAGGGCGTCTTGAAAAACCCTGATGTGGACGCCATTATCGGTCTGCATTTGTGGAACAATCTCCCCATCGGCACAGTTGGCGTGCGGACTGGTGCATTGATGGCAGCCGTAGAGTGTTTTCGTTGCACGATTTTGGGGAAAGGTGGACACGGTGCCATGCCTCACCAGACGGTCGATTCCGTTGTCGTCAGCGCCCAAATTGTCAATGCTTTACAGACGATTGTGGCTCGAAATATTGACCCAATCGAATCAGCGGTTGTAACGGTGGGCGAACTCCATGCAGGTACGGCACAAAATGTTATTGCAGATACAGCCCGCATGAAGGGCACGGTACGGTATTTTAACCCGAAGCTGGAAGGGTATTTTGGCAAGCGCATCGAACAAGTCATTGCAGGGGTTTGCC
>JALYGX010000310.1 GCA_030776905.1 Cyanobacteriota bacterium
GAACGGCAAGACCGTCAAGATGAGCTTGTCTGTACGGCGCACGCTTTTCCAAAACATCCTCACAGTAGCTTCCCCACATTACATATTTAGGCATAGTTAGTTATTAGTTAATGGTTATCAGTTATTGATTATTAATTGTTAGTTATTGGCAAATAACCAACAATTAATAACCAACAACAACTGTTTAACTTCTGAGGTTGACGCCGAATTTTTCAACCAAGGCTTCTCGGACTTTTTGATGTACCGACTCGACTTCTTCATCAACGAGAGTGCGATCGCTGGCTCGATAGACTAGCCTGAACGCCAAACTCCGTTGTCCTTCAGGAACCGATGCTCCTTGATATTCATCAAACAATTGCACGGACTCTAATAACGTACCCGCTGCTTTCTGTGTGGCCCGTTCGATTTCCGCTACCGAGACTTTCACGGGTGCAAAGAAAGCGATATCGCGGTCAGACGCTGGGTAAGTGGAATAAGCATGGAAGCGGGGAGTCAAGCGTTCATCTTGATCGAGAGCATCTAAGATTACGTCCAAATCCAGCTCGAAGGCGTAGACGGCATCTGGTAAGCCTCGTTCTTGGCGGAGTAAGGGATGTAGCTGCCCGAAGTTCCCCAAGCGCTCGCCTTGTAACCACAAGGAAGCGGTGCGTCCTGGATGAAAGCGATCATCTTGCCGATTCGGTTGATACTCGACATTGTTCAGACCCAAGCGCTGAAATACACTTTCTAATAGACCCTTAGCCTCATACCAAGTCATTGGTGACTCGCGTCCTCCCCTAAGCCAACGTCCTTGAGTTGGGTCACCGCCTAAAATTCCGGCGATCGCATCAGCTTCTTCCAAACCCTCTTCTTCTCGCCAGAAAATCCGACCGATTTCAAAGCCATTCAGGGCACCATTCCCTTGCTCCAAGTTGTACTGGAAGGCATCAATTAGTCCGGAGAGCAAATCGGTTCGCAGGGCAGAATATTCAATCAGTAGAGGATTAGCCAGACGAATTTGGTGTTCATGGTTATCCTTGGGTTTGACCAAAGAGTACTGGACTAACTCTGTCAGTCCTGCTGCCCGCAAGGCTTCTCGCAACTGCCGCATCAATAGCTGTTCGAGGGAAAGATAACCGGGTTCTGTCTTATCCGGTAGCTCCTCGCAAAAGTTGTCGTAGCCGTAGAGACGAGCCACTTCTTCGATTAGGTCAATTTCCCGCTCTAAGTCCCGATAGCGGTACGGTGGCACTGTAACCGTCCATTGGACAGAACTCTCTGATTCTTGGAGCTGTAGTTTACAGCCAAGGGCAGTGAGGATACGCTCAACATCTTCTGAGAGAATTTCGCCAGTGTCTTCTCCCAAATCAACTGGTCCCAAAACCTGGTTAATGCGGTCGAGGCGTAACTCAATCGAACGCGCCCAAGTGGAAGGGTGAGTCCTTGTGTCAGCAATTTCCTGTGCGGTGGGTGTCCCTGAGGCTAACTCCGTCAGTAAGGCGATCGCTCTAGCGCAGGCAACACCTAATTCTGCCTGATTCACGCTGCGCTCGTAGCGGGTAGAGGCTTCTGTCCGCAAGCCTTGAGTTCGAGCTGAACGCCGAATTGCCACTGGCTCAAACAGCGCTGCTTCCAGAACTAAATTTTGAGTTCCTTCGTAAACTTCTGTTTCTTCGCCACCCATGACCCCAGCCAGAGCAACGGGCTTGTCGTTGGCGGTAATTAACAACGTTTGAGGTTGGAGAGTTCGGCTTTGACCATCCAGCGTCTTGAGAGATTCTCCACTATTAGCGAAACGGACACCAATGGTCAGGGCATCCCCCCCAGCAACTGCTAAAAGGCGATCGCGATCAAAGGCATGGAGTGGCTGACCCCATTCCAACAAAACATAGTTAGTAACATCCACCACATTGTTAATTGGTCGTACCCCAGCCGCTAGTAAACGCCGTTGTAGCCAATTCGGGGAAGGAGCAATCTTAACTTCTTCAATTACCGTACCGATGTAAGCAGGACAAGCAGTAGGTTCTGATATTTTCAAGCTCAAGGCACCGGACTTTGATGGAATAGCCACCTCAGGAGCCTCAGGTAGCCTCAAGGACGCCCCTGTCAGCGCTGCGACCTCTCTGGCGATCCCCACCAGGCTGAGGGCGTCGGCGCGGTTAGCCGTAGCCGTTAAATCGAGAATGACATCTTCCAGGTCAAGGAGTGGACGAACGTCGCTCCCCACCTGTAGATTCTCCTGTTCAAACATATGAATCCCAGATGATTCTTTCTCCAAGCCGACTTCGGCTAAAGAGCAAATCATGCCTTCCGAGCGAACGCCGCGCAATTTTGAAGCGCGAATCTTAACATCGATCGTCGGTAGGTAAGTTCCTACGGTTGCCACAGGAACATAAGTTTCTGCCCGGACATTAGCCGCGCCACAGACAATGTTTAATGGACCATTGGCATCCCCAATATCCACTTGACAAACCCGGAGCTTATCGGCGTTTGGGTGGGGCTGTACATCCAGCACCTTGCCCACTACGACGCCATCAGCTAGCTTGCGACGGTCTTCAATATCTTCTACCTCAAACCCAGCAATTGTCAGGGTTTCGGCTAGCTCTTCTGGAGCCAGGGTCACGTCTACCAGTTCCCGTAGCCAATTCAAAGAGATACGCATTGACTCCTAGCTTTTACCTACCTTCAGTTTGACTATTTTACCGTCAGCCTTGAGCCATTAGGAATTAGGAATGGGGGAAACTGAAGATGAGAAGGGAGACTCAGGAAAAGGTTTGATTAACCCCTTATCCTCACTTATGCCCCTAGTTTTTAGTCTCTAATCCGAGAAAACTTCATCAAGTCTTTACAGAAATTGCCGCGAAGTTTGCTCGATTAGGGGTGATCTCTACCTAGGTGAAGACAAAAAGTAGGATATCCTGGTCTTAAATATGATCTCTTCTAAAGGCTTGCCAAAGCGAGGGTGCATTCGGCGGTGCGTTCCCAACCATAGCCAATTATTTAAGCCGGGTGCTTCGATCAAAAGCTTTTGTACCAGCACGGACGACGCCCATCGGTGACGCTGAATGAGCTACTGCCTAAATCCTGCCTGTCCTCAGCCCAAAAATCCGATACACGCCGATTTCTGTCAGGCGTGCCGCTCGAAGCTGTTATTGCGCGATCGCTATCGCGTCGAAAAAGCTTTGGGTCAAGGTGGATTTGGAGCTACGTTTTTAGCTAAAGATGAATCCCTACCGGGTGAGCCGTGTTGCGTGATTAAGCAACTCCGTCCAGCGACGGCGGGTGCTCACCTTCTACCAATGGCACGGGAGCTGTTTGAGCGAGAAGCCAGAACCCTAGGGAAGATTGGGAATCATCCCCAAGTGCCTATGCTGTTGGCTTACTTTGAAGATAGCCAGCAGTTCTACTTGGTACAGGAATACATTAGTGGTTCGACCCTACAGCAAGAGGTCAAACGCTCTGGCCCATTTAGTGAAGCTGGAGTCAAGCAATTTTTGAGTGAAATCCTACCGCTGCTGCAATACATTCACGGTCAGCAGGTCATTCACCGAGATATTAAACCCGCTAACTTAATTCGTCGCGAACAAGACCGAAAATTGGTTCTGATTGACTTTGGTGCGGTTAAAAACCAAGTCAGCCCAGCCGTAAACAACTCCGAGCAGACAGCTTTAACAAATTTCGCGATCGGGACTCCAGGGTTTGCGCCGCCAGAGCAGATGGCATTACGCCCTGTTTATGCCAGCGACATTTATGCTGTGGGTGTCACCTGCATTTATTTGTTGACGGGTAAATCACCCAAAGACTTAGATTACAATCCGTCAACGGGCGAAATGATCTGGAGAAAGTACGTTGATATCAGCGATCATTTAGCTGAAGTTTTGAAAAAAATGCTGGAGGCTTCTGTCCGCCATCGCTATCAAGTGGCAGGAGACATCCTCAGAGCGCTTGACCTAGAGCCTTATCTCGATAGTTTGCGCGATGGTTTAGCTACTAAGCCAAATAATCCTCCCAACCAAAACTTTAATGGCAACTCCCTCTTCTCTAGGGACTTAAATGACTTAAACTCACAAGATTCTACTTCAACCCCCTCATCCGCTACAACAAAGCTGGCGATGGCAATTCGAGCACGACGTGCCCGCCAGGACCCAAGCGGTCCCAATACCAATGCCGCTCAACGCAATCGAGCCATACCTGGTCAACGAACTTCTACGGCTTCACCCCACAGCGAAGGTTATACAGTAGGAAAGCCGAAGGTTCCGTCTAAGTTAGATGCCAACAGTCTTTTGATGGCTTATACGAAGGGTCGGCGGGACTTTGCTACTCAGGATTTAATCGGACTGGATCTTCATAAAGCTGACTTGTCTGGAGGAATTTTTCACCAAGCCAAGTTAGCAAAAGTAAATTTCCAGGGCGCTAATTTATCGAATGCTGATTTTGGGCGGGCGAGTTTGAGTCGGGCAAACTTGCGAGATGCAAATTTAGGTCGGGCTTACTTGAGTTATGCCGATTTAGAAGGGGCAGATTTGCGCGGCGCGGATTTGAGCTTTGCCTATCTCAATCATGCGAATCTAAAAGGGGCAAATCTGTGTGGTGCTAATCTCTCCAGTGCCAAACTCTCTGAGGAACAGCTAGCACAGGCAAAGACAAATTGGGCGACTATATTACCTAGCGGGAAGAGAGGTTTTTGGTAATTTCCTTTCTACTTTCCCTAGTTCCTCGCTTCTGTTTGGTAAGCCTTGATTTTCAAGGGCGATTAACAGTCGGTGAACCAACCAGTAAAACTTGTACCGACTCTCCTGCTGAGATGAGGGATTGCCCTACCGGAACAACGGCAAGACCCGTCGTTTGAGCCAGGTTAATTAAATTGCCAGAACTGTGACTACCGCCCGCGAGATGGAATTCGTAGACACCAGAGGCGTCTAAACTGAGCTGACCCCAAAGGTAAGTTTCGCGCCGTCCATCGGAGTGGAGGTCAAAACGCGATCGCGCTTTGACAAACATCGGTTTCCAACGTTCCTGAGACAAACCAGAAAGCTTTGAGAGTGCAGGTTGCACGAACCGCCAGCAGGAGACTAGGGCGGAAACCGGATTTCCTGGCAAACCAAAATACAACACCGAACGCTTTGAGTGTGCCTTAGCTGGGGGAAATGTAGCCACAGTTAGGGGTTTACCAGGTTTAATGGCAACAGAACGGATGTGAATTTCCGCACCTAACTCTGCCAAGATGCGATCGACATAGTCATAATCTCCCACTGAAACGCCGCCAGTTGAGAGAACAATATCTGCTGAAGAGATAGCTTGGGTAATGGCATTTTTGAGTGCCTCTGGCTCATCAGGTACAATTCCCAACGCCTGGGGTATTCCTCCCAGTTGCGCCACAAAAGCCGCTAGAGCGTATTGATTGGAATCCACAATTTGACCAGGTTGCAGGGGTTGGTCAGGTGTTGCCAACTCGTCGCCTGTAGACAAAATTGCCACGCGCGGGCGGCGATAGACGGAGAGCTTCGGACACTGCGCGGCAGCTAATATAGCAATTTCTGGGGGATTGAGAGTGATTCCCGGCATCAGCAGCGTTGTTCCAGCTTGGTAAAACGATGCCCGATGACGTACAAAAGCCTGCGGTTCTGGTGCTTCTAAGATGAATACCCGGTTCCCTTCTCTCCGGGTTCGCTCCTGCATCACCACTGTATCCGCACCCGTCGGCATACAAGCACCAGTCAAGATGCGGGACGCCTGTCCTTGTTCAATTGAACGTTGCGGCTGATATCCCGCAGGAATTTCTTCAATAATTTCTAAAACGGCAGGCTCTTGGGCATTACAGGACTGTACGTCTACATAGCGCACTGCATAGCCATCCATTGCTGAATTGTCCCAGTGAGGAAAATCTAACTGACTCGCGATCGGGGTAGCCAAAATGCGACCCGTAGCAGCAGTTAAGTCTACAACCTCTGCATCTAGCTCTTGGTCAAATGGTTGCACCAAACCGAGAATTAATGACTCCGCTTCTTCAACTGGCAGCATTGCCATAACTTAGATTTCACTACAAAGTTAATAAGTTCGCTTGAAGGATTATTCCCTAACCCCTAGTCTTAAGTCCCTAACCCCTTGTTTGTAAAGGCTAAAATGTAAATTAGCCAATCTGCACCCAAATTTCTCATGAGTCTTGAGCCAATGTACAACCGCTTTCCTAAGGTGCCGATGGAGCGACGAGCTGGTGCTTTTTTCATTGATTTTGTTGCAGTTTGGCTCGTCAGTTCATTTGTGACCAGTATCGTGTTGCAGATGCTAGTTTTTATGCTGCTCTGGCTGGGGATGCGGGTGGTGCTAGTATCGAGCAATCAGGGTCAGAGTCTGGGGCGCTGGGCGTTGGATATGAAGGTTCTTGATGCCAAATACAGCAAGATTCCTGGACTGTTGACTTTAGCAAAACGGGAAGGCATTCTGGGATTTTGTGCAGTATTGGCGACGCTCGGTTTACGCATTGGTCTGGCTAACGGCATCTCCTTACTGCTCTTGACTGCTCCTTTGGCGGCAGATTGTGGAGCCGCTTTTGCCGATGTTGAGGCGCAGCAAGCATTCCACGATCGCATTGCTCAAACCATCGTCATCCAAACCCGCCGGGGGTTTTCTCTTGACATCCGGCTCAAACAATTGGTTGCACAGATGCGCCAGCGCATGAAATAATAGAAAATTGTGTTAATTTCGGCTAACTCTTGGCTCTTCTAGAAGAAAGACTATGGCAAGTAAGAAAGGTGTCCGCATTATTATTACCTTGGAATGTACCGAGTGTCGCACTAACCCAGACAAGCGATCTCCTGGTGTTTCCCGCTACACAACCATGAAGAACCGCCGTAACACAACGGCACGTTTAGAACTGAAGAAGTTTTGCACCCACTGCAACAAACATGCCGTTCACAAAGAAATCAAGTAGATTTCGTCAGTCTTCCTTTGTCATTAGTAGTAAATACTTGCTAATGACAACTAACCACTAACCACTAACCACTAAGAACTACTCATGGCTTACTTTCGTAAACGTCTTTCTCCCATCAAACCTGAAGACCCCATCGACTACAAGGATGTCGATCTGCTGCGCAAATTCATCACAGAACGGGGAAAAATTTTACCTCGCCGCATAACAGGTTTAACGGCGAAACAACAACGCGACTTGACCAAATCAATCAAGCGCGCTCGGCTTGTGGCTTTGCTGCCCTTCGTTAACCAAGAAGGGTAAATAGAAACGAGAGCATTAGAACAACACAAAGCAACAGCGGCGGTGTCCAGGGAATTACAAATTACGAGTAGAGTTAATTAATTATTCGATTTTGTCATTCTTGCTTCGATACCCCGTCCGCTAGCTTTGGCATCGCAGGACGCACCCGATAAACTGGGTGTAGGTTGTTAGAAAAACGCGACCGGGGTTAGCGAAACTGGTGGAAAAAGGAACACTTATTGAATTTCGTCTGCAAGGAGAGCGCCGTCTGGCAACAGCAGACCGTCCAGAGGGCAAAAAGCACTGGATTGTCGTAGACGAACGCGGTCAATCTCATACGCTTCATCCCCGGCAAGTCACCTACGAAGTGACAGGCTGTACCTTAAAACCGTCAGAAATCCCTAACTTTCTCAAAGAAGTAGAGTCGTATCTAGACCCTTCAAGTCTGGAAGTCGCTTGGGAATTGCTGGTAGAAGACGGGGAGGCGGTTACCTGTGCCAAAATGGCACAGCTTTTATTTTCTGACCAAAGTCCGCCCCTATGCTATGCAGCTCACTGCCTACTGTCTGAGGACAAACTCTACTTCAAACAAAAAGCAGAGGTCTACGAACCCCGCTCGGCGGCAATGGTCGCTGAAATTAAACATCAACGGTCAGCCGAAGAATCAAAACTGCGGGAGCAACAAGAATTCTTTACACGCCTACAGCAGAGATTAGCGGGTATTGCGGTAGAGTGGCAGGATAGCGATCGCCCTCGGCTCGATGCCTTAGAGCGATTTGTCCTAAATCCAGAAAATGTATCCCGTGTTGCGCAGGAAATTCTTGCGGCTTTAGGACGATCTCAAACCCCTCAAAGTGCCTTCGATTTATTGGTGGAACTGGGGTTGTGGAGTCGTCACGAAAATTTATTTTTACGGCGTAGTCAAATCCCTATCCACTTTCGTCGAGAGGTGCTTGAAGTGGCACAGCAATGCCTGGATTCTCCGCCTCCTGACCCAGACTCAAACCGCTTGGATTTGACTCATCTGAAGGTTTACACCATTGATGACGAAAGTACTCAAGAAATCGATGACGGCTTGAGTGTAGAAACTCTCGAAGATGGTCGTCAACGCCTCTGGATTCATATTGCTGACCCAACGCGCTTAGTTGTGCCTGGGGATGAACTTGACCTGGAAGCTAGACGGCGCAGCACTACGCTGTATCTGCCGACCGGAATGATACCTATGTTTCCGCCGCTCCTAGCAACGGGACCGATGAGTTTGGTTCAGGGGAAAATTTGTCCATCGCTGAGTTTTGCCGTGGTGTTGGATGAAGTCGGCAACATCCAAGACTATCAAATCCATGCCAGCCTGATTAAACCAACTTATCGCCTGACCTACGAAGACGTTGATGAAATGTTGCAGCTAGGGATACGGGCAGAACCGGAAATCGCTGCGATCGCTATTTGGGCGCAGCGGCGGGAGGAGTGGCGCAGATCTCAAGGCGCGATCAGCATCCATATGCCAGAGGCGGTGATTAAAGTCCGAAACGATGACGAAATCAGTATTGATGTTTTGGACGACTCGCAAGCGCGGCAATTAGTAGCAGAAATGATGATTCTTGCTGGTGAAGTGGCAGGGCGCTACGGGCAAACCCATCAAATTCCCCTGCCGTTTCGAGGACAGCCACAACCGGAACTTCCTTCTGAAGAAGAACTGATGCAACTGCCAGCAGGCCCTGTGCGGTTTTGTGCCATGCGTCGCTGTATGCCCAGAAGTGAGATGGGCATTACACCCATGCGCCATGCAGGCTTAGGTCTGGAAACTTATACCCAGGTAACCTCCCCGATCCGTCGTTACACCGACTTGCTAGCTCATTTTCAGATCAAAGCCCACCTTAGAGGTGAATCACTACCGTTTTCGGCGGAAAAGGTGCAAGAAGTGATGTTGAGCGTTACCTCAGTGGCGAAGGAAGCAAGCGATGTAGAACGTGACACCAATCGTTATTGGGGATTGGAATATTTACGTCGTCATACCGACGAGGTGTGGCAGGCATTAGTGTTGCGCTGGCTCAGAGAACACGAAAACTTCGGATTGATTCTCTTGGAGGATTTAGGTCTAGAGTTAGGGATGCATTTCAAGCGCTCTGTAAGACCAGGCGATCGCTTAGAAGTCCAAGTCAGCCATGCCGACCCTCGTGAAGGTAAGATTCACTTCCGAGAATTAGTTAACCAAGAGGTGCAAGCCGCAGCTACCTAAACACCGCTTCTGTAAGTAATCTGAGAAGAACCTCTACCCAACTCTTCACCCTTGGCTGCAATTCCCACCTCTCCTAACCCTCTCCTTACAGGAGAGGGAAATTGTTGATGATGCCCTCTCCCCACAGAGGGGTTTATTCATCTGAAAACTGCTGTAGTTGGATAAGTATCAACAATAACTATAAAGACTATAGAGGCGATGCCTAACCGTAGGCTTCCCTAACGCAATTTATAAGAAGTCAGAAGAAAAACTAACAGCGATCATAAGTATAAATTCTGAGGTTTCAGGCTGGGCAAATAACCATCAACGATATACTAGGCAATGAGGCTGTAAAAAAATCTTCACAAAAGAAACAACAGATATATTTGATACAAACTGTATCGAGTTTCCTCAGTAATTACTCGTATCGGCAAACATGAATCCAGGAATTGACCTCCAAGGAATTTTTATTCAATCCCTTATGGATTTGGGCATCCCAGCGGGTGCCGCCAAAGCCATTTGGATGCCGCTACCGATGTTCCTTATGATTATCGGTGCCACTGTGGGCGTCCTTGTAGTCGTTTGGCTAGAGCGTAAGATTTCTGCCGCCGCCCAACAACGGATTGGACCGGAATACGCGGGTCCTCTGGGTGTTCTTCAGCCAGTGGCAGATGGTCTGAAACTAGTTTTCAAAGAAGACGTTGTCCCGGCTAAGGCTGACCGATGGCTTTTCACCATTGGACCGATCCTTGTCGTCATCCCCGTGTTTCTGTCCTACCTCATTGTCCCCTTTGGGCAGAACCTGGTGATCACAGACATTAATATTGGTATCTTCTTGTGGATTGCCCTGTCAAGTGTCGCGCCGATTGGCTTACTGATGTCAGGTTATGCATCTAATAATAAGTACTCGCTACTGGGGGGTTTGAGGGCAGCAGCGCAGTCTATCAGCTATGAAATTCCTCTGTCACTAGCAATCCTTGCTGTTGTCATGATGTCCAACAGCCTTAGCACCATCGACATTGTCAATCAGCAGTCGGGCTATGGCATTCTTGGCTGGAATATCTGGCGTCAACCAGTGGGCTTCCTAATCTTTTGGATTTCCGCCCTAGCAGAATGCGAACGGCTGCCATTCGACCTTCCAGAAGCAGAGGAAGAACTAGTTGCTGGTTATCAGACTGAATACGCTGGTATGAAATTTGGTCTGTTTTATATTGGTTCCTACGTCAACCTCGTTCTCTCCGCCCTGCTGTTTGCTGTTCTATATCTGGGTGGTTGGGGGCTTCCCGTTCCCATTGACCTGTTAGCCAACTGGCTGGGTGTCAGTGAAACAAGTTCTTGGTTGCAAGTAATTGAGGCAGCTTTGGGAATTACCATGACCCTACTCAAAGCTTACTTCCTAGTCTTTATTGCCGTTCTGCTGCGCTGGACACTGCCCCGCGTTCGCATTGACCAATTGCTTAATTTGGGATGGAAGTTCTTACTTCCAGTTGGACTAGTAAATCTACTACTAACGGCTGCCCTCAAATTAGCGTTTCCTGTTGCCTTTGGTGGCTAGTTATTAGTCATTGGTCATTTGTTATTCCCCACAAAGGACGAAGCACAAAGGACTTTAAATAAAGAGAGATACGTACACTATGTTGAAGTTCCTCAAACAAGTTGGCGACTACGCCAAAGAAACTGTTCAAGCCGCCCGCTATATTGGTCAAGGTCTATCTGTTACCTTCGACCATATGCAGCGCCGTCCCGTGACTGTGCAGTATCCTTACGAAAAACTTATTCCTTCTGAACGGTATCGGGGTCGGATTCACTTTGAGTTCGATAAGTGCATTTCCTGCGAGGTCTGTGTTCGAGTTTGTCCAATTAACCTGCCAGTAGTGGACTATGAGTTTGACAAAGCAAGTAAGAAGAAAAAACTCAACCACTACAGTATCGACTTCGGGGTTTGTATCTTTTGTGCCAACTGCATAGAATACTGCCCGACTAACTGTCTTTCGGCAACCGAAGAGTACGAACTCTCTACCTACGACCGTCACGAACTAAACTTTGACAACGTAGCGATGGGACGGCTGCCCTACAAAGTCACTCAAGACCCAATGGTCACACCATTACGGGAACTAGCTTATCTGCCAAAAGGTGTCCTTGACCCCCACGGATTACCACCAGGTTCTGTCCGCGCTGGTCTGCGTCCAGAAGAAATTGTGGAGCAGATGGAACCTAAGGAAGAAGAAGCTGCTAAAAAGTAGCACTCAGCTCTCGAACGTTGTGCAACTTTTCTCAAACCTGTCTATAGGGCGACCCGTGCGGCTTGAGCACAGAAGCGGTCTGATAGACTGCTCTGCGAGACAATATTAAAGGTTGAGAACTAAGTTGCACATCGTGTCCGTAATACCTTGTAAGGAGATTAAGTAACGGTGAATCTAGCAGAAGGGGTTCAGATTGTTTCATTCGGCCTACTGTCTGTGATGATGATTGGATCGGCTTTAGGAATCGTCCTGCTTTCTAACATCGTCTATTCAGCTTTTTTACTCGGTGGTGTCTTCATGAGCATTGCCGGTTTATACATTTTGCTTAATGCTGATTTTGTGGCGGCGGCGCAAGTATTAATTTATGTGGGAGCAGTCAACGTTCTCATTTTGTTTGCCATCATGCTGGTGAACAAGCGAGAAGATTTTGCACCCATTGCTAATCGCTGGATTCGCAATGCATCAACAGCATTAGTTTGTTTCGGTTTGTTTGCACTACTCAGCACAATGGTGTTGGCGACACCCTGGTCTCTGTATACGGGTCCTACTGTTGTCGGGATGAATTCTGTTGTGGAGATTGGGAAGCATTTCTTCAGTGACTTTTTGCTACCTTTTGAGCTAGCGTCTGTTCTGTTGTTGATGGCGATGGTGGGTGCTATTATCCTGGCGCGTCGGGATTACATTCCAGAAGAGCTGATTCCTCGTGATGTTGGAGCGATAACAGCTTCGACTTTGCCAGAACGTCCCCGCGAACTAGCGTCATCAGCTAGTGCGACTCCGAGGGCACGTTAGGCACTGATAAAACCACTCTCTCGGCGCTATTGGGAAATAACGCCAGCTTAGACTAGCTCAATTCTTCGTTTTAACTAGAGAAGATTCATGCACCTGCAACTTCAGTACTTCTTACTTTTAGCCGCTGCTCTGTTCTGTATTGGCATTTATGGCTTAATTACGAGTCGTAATGCCGTGCGCGTGTTGATGTCGATTGAGCTACTGCTGAATGCAGTGAACCTGAATTTAGTGGCGTTCTCTAACTTTTTAGACCCTCAAGGGATTAAAGGTCAGGTTTTTACTGTGTTTGTCATCACTGTGGCAGCGGCCGAGTCAGCCGTAGGTTTGGCAATTGTGCTTTCGATTTATCGCAACCGCGACACGGTGGATATGGAGCAGTTTAATCTCCTCAAGTGGTAAATTTCCTGTTTGAGTGCTGTTCCTAGTGGAAAAATTTGCTTTGAGATGAGCGCCTCCCGATTTCGGGAGGCGTTCTGTGTTGGTAGGCGAGGGGCGATACTCCCTGTTCCCTGCCCTAGATACTGAGAGCGACGCGACCATAACGAGCCGTAATAGTCGCACTGGGATTTTCTTGATTGCACAGCCACGCCCACATTTGGTCACCTAAGGAAAAATGCCACCATTCGCCCAGATGACGGCGGAACCCAGCCGCATACATTACATTCCTCAATAGCTGGCGGTTGTTATGATATGGCTTTTCTAAACGATCGGCATAGTAATCGGGATGAGAGCGGGGTGAGAGTTCATCAATAGCCGAACCCATATCAATAATGTGACCTGTGGCATCCACTAGCGTCAGATCTACAGCCGCACCCGTACTGTGAGGGGGGGGTGTTAAGGGGTTATGGCTAGGCATTGCCCAAATTTTATAAACGTCTTGCCAGATGGCTTCTCGTTGCTCGTCAGATAGAGTGGCTGGGTTTAACTTCCGTGCCTGAATGACCTCAGCAAAGGTATAGTCAACCATAAATTGTTGAACAGCTACGGGTCGATAAGCATCAAAAATCTGGAGACACCAACCTGGATGCTGCTGTTGTAGCGTGGCTTGAGCGGTAACAAGAGCAGCAAGGACACCCTGGCGCAGAGAATAAGGTGAAGCCTCTGTGTAAGTCGCTCCCAGTTTTTCGTAAGGGTGAGGTGACTCGACGGCAAACTGTTCTAAGGGAATCGGTACGAGTGGTTCTCCACACTCCAAAATAGGAATTTTTTGATAAGGCTTCATGAGTTCTAATAGCCCAGATGGAACGCGATCGCTTACTACACTGAAACAACAACAGTTCCATTATGGTTTCTCCTCTTTTTGCGGTACTGGATCGTAACCGCCCGGATGGAAGGGATGACAGCGCAATATCCGCCGTACCGCTAGCCAGCTACCGCGAAATGCACCAAACCGATTGACGGCTTCTAGTGCATAGCTGGAACAAGTCGGCTGAAAGCGGCAGACTGGAGGAAATAGGGGAGAAATTAAGGCTCTGTAGCCTTTAATTAACCAAATGAGTAAGGTTTTCATCCAATAACCTAAATCTAATAGAGTGGTATTGAAGGCTTTATTTGTCATTATTACTAAGGGCTGTGCTTGACTCTATATCTTGGTTAGAATCCACCCCTGATTTATGGCTCCATGTTGCTCTTATCGGACTGGGTCTGGGTGCCATCGTACTCTTGGCAGAAACGCTACATCGCCGTATCTCCTCGAATTCCGAACTGGCGCGTAAGGTCGTTCATATCGGCACGGGGAACGTAATTTTAGTAGCTTGGTGGCTACAACTCCCGGCTTGGGTAGGCATTTCAGCTTCAATCGTCGCTAGTATTATTGCTCTATTGTCGTATTACATCCCCTTCCTACCGGGTATTAACAGCGTCGGACGCAAAAGCTTGGGTACATTTTTCTATGCAATCAGCATTGGCATCTTGATTGCCTGGTTTTGGCCTATTCTGCAATTTCACTATGCAGCTTTAGGTATTTTAGTGATGACGTGGGGAGATGGACTCGCCGGACTGATCGGTCAGCGATTTGGTAAACATCCCTACGAACTCTGGGGAATGAAAAAAAGCTGGGAAGGCTCTCTTACAATGGCGGTGACTAGCTATATCGTTAGTTGCCTGATTCTTTTGAGCGTCCAAGGCAATGTCTGGCAAACTTGGGTAACGCCAATTGCGATCGCCTTGGTTGCCACAAGTTTAGAAGCCTTTTCCAAGCTAGGCCTTGATAATCTTACAGTGCCTTTGGGTAGTGCCGCTCTAGCCTTTTTCTTCAATCAGCTTTTCCCCCACTAGGCTCCAGCCTTTGTCTTCTTCTACGCAAAATTGCGTAGGCACTCGCCGAAAATTCAGCTATTTTGCTGAAGTTTTCTCAAGGCGATCGCTTTATCTTTGAGCTGCAAGGATTAAATCGGACTTAGAACCACGAGGCAAGCTGTGGTTCTATGCGTTTTGGCAAAGGAATTTGCGCTTCTAGATTAGGGTTTAACGTTAAGATAAGTAAAGACACCTTGCCAAAAAGGTATTTTTGACTGTAGCTACTTTTCCAGAGATAGATACCCGATGACTTTTTTCAATCCCGCCGAGCCAATTCTCCGCAGCAAGCAGGAAGCACTAGATTTTCAAGACCGTCAAGGGTTATTACGCTTTCGCCTACAAATAGGAAATAAGACGTTAGTTTCAACGTTTTATACCCGAATAGACCAAGTGTTCCTGCTGTGGGGTTTGATATCTGCCGCAATATTTATCAGCGCTCAATTTCTGCGCATTAGCTGGGTTATCCAAGCTGGATATTGGTCTGCACTCACTTTATTTGGCACGGTAGGGATGGTAGCGCTAACTCACTTTTGGGTAAAAGTCGAGCGCCTCCGGTGGGTACTTTATTCCTGGGTCATCCTCATGCTGGCTGGTGTTGTCCTGACAGACCTCAGTATCTTCCTAGGCTGGGGAGAAATCTTGATGCGCCTGTGTCCTATGTGGCTGGGACTGATTGCTGCTGGCTACTTTTGCACAGGGATAGGAATGCGATCGCGTGCTTTTACTACCGCTAGCATCGTTCACCTTCTAGGTATAGCCGTTTTACCCTATGTCGGTGGGTGGCAGTTTCTCACCACTGGTATCGTGATGGCAGCCAGTCTACTCATGTTTGCTGGAGTCCAGTGGGATATGCGTCCCCCAATTGAGTACAACTTCTTAACGCTGGAACAACAACGGTTCAACCAAGAACAGTATCAACTGCGTCAGGCTCGCTTGTCAGTCAGTGGATTTTAAAAGCTTTAAAGTTTGTCCCCCTTGAATTCCCTACCTTGAAGCAAGGAAAAAGAGGGGTTTAATAAGAATAATTATGAGATGTTACAGAAGTGTTCCATTTCTGTTGTAATATATGTTTCTTCTTTATATCTTTTAAAGAAAAACATCAATTTTTCATGCCATGATTTCTATTGTTGATTCAGCGAGTTGATCTCTCTAGATTAACAGTTTGTTATTAACCTCTCGATCCCTAGATCGATAGGGTTAGGCAGGTTAGTTGCTACTTTATGTAGACACAATAAAAAAAAGTACCGGACGGGAGTTATACCGCAGTGACCCATAGCTGTACATCGAAGGAGAGCGACGACAGATGTGCAGACGGTGCAAATAAAAAAACAGTAGACTAAGGCGGTGTGAAGTTTTTGTCGCTTCCTTCACCTTGTTACTACCAACGGAGGACTAAACTCCTCAGCAGAGCGGTCAGAGGTAGTAGACGTACATAGGTCTGCTTGTAATGACATTATCATACTAAAAAACAGACTCTTCTATCAGAGTCGGGGTTTTGATATTTCAATAACTTATTTGTGCGCGGCTCCTTAGAGCTGTAGCGGAGGCGCAAGCTGCCACAACAGATCGCAAGGACTGCTCCGGGTTTTTCTCACCCCTATTACTGGGCACCCTTCATCTTGATTGGCAACGGCTTGTAACGAAACCTTGGAAAGTTAAACGATTCAACCCTATTTTATAGCTTTGGGAACTTCCTATAGGAATAATTTTCCTTGGGAGTACAAACTTTTGATGGCAGCCAAGGCTAGAACAGGAGAATCACTTATGTCTCGGATTAAGCGGCGTCAGTTTTTGCAATTTGCTGGCTCTACACTGGCAACATTGGGTTTGAGTCAATTGGATATTCAAACAGCAGGCGACTCTTTTGCCCGCGTTCTCGCTCAAGGCACGCCCCGGAAGTTAGCTTTACTAGTAGGTATCAATACATATTCAGATGCGCCGTTGAATGGGTGCGTAACTGATGTTTACTTACAACAGCAATTGCTGATTCACCGCTTTGGCTTTAATCCCAAAGACATTCTTATCCTCACCGATGGGCAAGCGACTCGTCAGGGCATCCTAACCGCTTTTGAGGAACACCTAA
>JALYGX010000311.1 GCA_030776905.1 Cyanobacteriota bacterium
TTACTAAGGGGAGGGTTGGGGAGGGGTGTTAGCATTTTTGTAAAAGGTGGAATGATTACGGTGGAAGTTTAAATAACAGAATATACTTTTTACCTACAAACCAACCTTAACCTACTTTTGCCTACAACAGGATAAGGCAAGGAAGCTTCCTACTCCTGCCTACTTACAAAGTGCGATCCTCCGGTAATCATTGTCATATCGACAAACACAAGCGGTTTAAGGCAATTATGAACCAGTATCCTGAATTTCAACAGTATCTAGCACAGCAACCCCAAGCAAGTCAGTTACCGAACAGCCAAACAGCGGAAGCCAAACCAGAACAGCATATTAGTACAACAGAAACTGTAATTACCCCATCACTCGGACAATTAAACACAGTTGCATTAGTCCAATATGGAGGAATCTCAGTCGCCGTCATCCTATCTATTGCTGTTCTCATTCTTGCGTTGGCTGAATATACCAAAGTCTTGATTCCTGTGATGCTTCAAAAGCGAGACGAAAATACTTAACTTCCTTTTGCACAGAGAAGGGCACGATAATATCGTGCCCTCACAGTAATGGGTTATTTGATATGACCATTCAGAACAGCGATCGCACTCTCAACAAAAAGGCGATCGCAAGTATATTATGATACAGGCGGAATCCGTGCCAGAATCCCATTTTTCAAAGGCTTAGGGCGATCGACCCACGCCAGATAACCTTGTGGATTCGCAAAATATAACTTGGCACAATTCAGCACCGCCGCCGCGCTTTCTGAACCGGGTAAGTCACCAAAAAGATAAGTGTATTTGCCAGGAGCTACAAACGAGACAGCACAAGAGCGATTGCAAGCACTCATGCATTCCACTTCCTTTATCTGAAAATCATCTCGCAGTTCCCAGTCAGAGTGAAGTTCCTGCAATTGCTCGAACAACTTTTCGCCACCGCTTTTACCTTGCGGCTGTCCCTCTACGCGAATTGTTGCACAGGCTTTGCAAACAAATAGAACGTGTTGTGTGTTCATTGATTTTTGTATTTCCAAACCGAATTGCTTCTTAATTTGAGTCCAATAACTAAACCCAGTACGATGAAGCCTGTAAAGTAAGCCAAGACAATTAAACGTATAGGTAGGGGAGGAGCTACTCCCGCCACTTCAATTTCTTTTGCAACTCGCAACGGTGAAAACTGCCGTTTAGCTTGGGGTTGAGGCAAAACTTCCACTTCAACTTTGTGAGGTGCGCCATCAAAGAACTGTTGCTCCCATGCCAACTCACCCTTAGCATCAGTTACTCCTTGATAGGCAAAGGCAACCCATTCATTCTCAGATTGAGTTGCTTTGATGTTCAAAATTACATCTGTTGCAGGCTGATTTGTTGTAGTATCGATGACTTGAACAGCTAGTTTAGCGGGTTGACCGACAGTAGCCTCCACATCCCCTAATAGTCGTGCTTCGATACCTTGAGATTGGAGAGTTGCTGGCTGCAACTTTTGGGAATGATGCTCATGAGCATGATGTTCGTGAGCATGATGTTCGTGAGGATGAGACTCGGCGAACTCCGCACTGATGTTGACGATGAGTAAAGATGCGATCGCCACAATTATCGCTCCACTCAACAAGAGTCGCACCCGTTGCGGCGCAATTTCCCCTGGTTCGAGTGATTGCTTGCCTCCCAACACGAAACCCCCTCCCAGTCCTAAAGCCAGCAAAATCACTGCCAGAATGCCAAAATTACGATACTTAACCGAATTTTCCGGCACAGACAGGGTGAGAATTTGCTGGATTGGCGTAAATGCATTCGCAACAATGGGTGTAGCCTCTACCAGCAGTTGATAATTGCCCCGAATCGGTAGCATTTGCTGGATTTGCAACTCACCCTTCGGAGCCACTGCCTCAATATTTAGTAACTCAGTGCCCTCCACAATTGGAAAATCTGTCGGAAACCAAGGATTTTTAGGCGGGGTGAGAATTTGCAATCGAATTTTCGCATTCTCTAGCGGTTTACCTACTGCATCTACCGCTTGCAACTTTAATTGCACGGGAGATTGTGGTGCTCTTGCCTCCGCTTCATAGGGAAAAATTTGGTTGATTGGTGGTGTTATCAAACGAACTGCTGGCTGTGCCGTCTGGGAAGACACCACTAAGCCATAAAAAACTACACTCATCAGGCAAATCGCGCTGACGAGAGCAGGCATCTTAAATTTTCGCATTTGAATTTTGGACTCCTGCTAACTCCGAACTCGGAGGACTAATGACAACCCACCATCAACGTGTGATGACGTAGAGAATGCATTTGATTATGGGCAGCAGGATAAGTAGAAAAATAGACAGTCCAGAGTGTCAGAGCGCACAATGAGGTATAAAGTGTTGCTTGCACGGGCAACGACAGCGTGACGCGAATCGTCTGCTGTTTTAGAGAACCCAGACTGCTGATGGAAGACGTTTTCATGATTTTACCTCGATAGTGTAGACCGCACAGAGCGAGTGATAGCTATATCGGTGGGCATTCTGGCTCTTGAGTTGACAATATTTCAACTCACTACAGCTGCGGTACAGCGCCGGATTTAGACCGAACTTTCCCCGTTACCTCTGATGGCTGACCCCCACCAGAACCGATCAGACTTTGTACTCTACCACACTCGCTACCCTTAGGGGGAAGTTAATTTTTTATCTTTATAGTGATTCGTCCCCTTACTAAGGGACGGGTTCTTTCTATTTATGCAAGAAGTCTATTCAACAATAGGCTCGATCGCGTTTTGGACGCACATTTGTGTCAATGCTAATAGTAGGGAGCAAGGGTGCGATCGCCTTTACGGCTACGCCAAGTGCGATCGCAAAAATCCTGTTAGAGTCGCTTACTCTCAAGGTCTTCAAGCACCGTCCGCGCTGCATTACGACCCGATGCACCCATAATGCCACCGCCTGGATGCGTACTTGCCCCAGTCAAGTACAGCCCTTTCAGGTGCGTTTTATAATTAGCCATACCTAGGAAGGGGCGCAGCATAAACATCTGATCCATGCTCATCTCCAAGTGCATGACATTGCCTCGGTATAACCCAAGTTCTCGTTCCAACCATAAGGGGTGCTGGAATAACTGCCCGACTATCTTTTCACGAGTACCGGGTGCGTATTGTTCAAAGGTATCTAAAAGCTGATTTGCCACCGCATCAGCCCGCTCATCCCAGCTTCCGGAGGCAAGTTCATAGGGGAAATACTGCCCCCATAGCCACAGTACTTCACCGCCAGGAGGAGCCAGCGTGTCATCCACAGCGCTGAAGCTCATCGCAAAAATCGGTGGGTCTTGCGAAGGATTGCCTTGCTGGTAGTCACGGAAAGCGGTGTTAATTTGTTGGCGATCGCGACACAGTAATTGTAAGGCGACACGAGCCTCTTTCCCCGGATGTGCTAAGTAGGAGATGGGAGAATCTAAAGCTAGACGCAGCATGATACCAAAGCCATTACCCGTCCGCATCCGCTTTGCGCCTGGGGGTCTGTGTTCGGCAGGCAAGAGCTTATCGAAGGTTTCGATGGCGTGCGTTCCACCAATTACCACCCGCGCCGTGTAAATTTGTCCGTCTACTTGAATGCCAACAGCACGACGGTCTTCCACCAAAATCTTCTCGACAGGCGCACTTAAGTGTACCTCTCCACCATGAGCGCTAATGTGTTTTGTGATCGCTTGAGTCAGCATTCCCGAACCGCCTTTTGGTCGCGCTACACCCCCTTCGTGGTAAAGCGGTTGCCAGAGGACAAATGGGCCACTGAGGGGTTCTGAGGGGGGTGGCCCTGACTGCGCCGCCATCCAAACCAGTGGAGCCTTAATTTTCTCTTCGCTAAAGTAATCATCCACCACCTTGCCAAACGGTCTAAACAGTGTTTGGAAGGTATAAGGCCAGCTAACCTGCTTTGACTTGCCCCCAATCATTTTCTTACCCAGCTCAAGCGGACTGGGACTACTTAAGAAGTAGTCTTTGATTTGGAGCATGAAGGGTCGCCAGTCATTTAAGAAACGCGCATACGCTTCGCCCTGACCGGGAAATTTGGCTTCTAGATGATTAATGGTTTTCGCTTCATCCCGGTAAAAGAACACGGCATCCCCATCGGGAAACGGCGCGAAGAACATCGGGTCGAGTTCGATGTACTCCAACCCGTAATCCTCTAGCTTCAATTCCTGGACAATCGGCGTCAAGCGAATCAGAATGTGGGCACTACCGCCGAGGTCGAAGCGATACCCCGGCACAATTTCCTTCGTAGAAACAGCACCCCCTACGATATCTCGGCGCTCGAACACTCCCACCTTGTAGCCAGCTTGCGCTAGGTAAGCACTGGCGATGAGGGCGTTGTGACCGCCGCCGATGGTGATTACATCGTAGTCATATGTGTTTGCAGCCATTGTGGTTGGTTCGAGCAACTGATTGGAAGTGAATAGCGGGAGCGTTGCGGCATCAAAGGTGCATCGCTA